>JAEULC010000455.1 GCA_016792605.1 Rhodospirillales bacterium | reverse complement strand
CGAGACCTGGATGTTCTGCTCCTGGATGGCGCGGATCACGTCGCCCGAGGTCATGCCGAAGCCGGCCAGGCGCTCGGGATCGAGCCAGATGCGCAGGCTGTACTGCCGCTCGCCGAAGATCGTCAGGTCGCCGACGCCGTCGAGCCGCAACAGCTCGTCGCGCACGTTGTTGCGGGCGTAGTTCGAGACGTAGAGCTGGTCCAGGCTCGAATCCGGCGACAACATGTGGATGACCATCATCAGGTCGGGCGACGACTTCAAGGTCGTGATGCCCAGGCGGCGCACCTCTTCCGGCAGCCGCGGCGTGGCGATGGCGACGCGGTTCTGCACCAGCACCTGCGCCTTGTCGAGGTCGGTGCCGAGCTTGAAGGTGACGGTCAGCGAGAAATTGCCGTCGCCGGTCGAGTAGGAAGACATGTAGAGCATGTCTTCGACGCCGTTGATCTGCTGCTCCAGCGGCGTCGCCACCGTGGCGGCGACGGTCTTGGCGTCGGCGCCGGGATAGGACGCGCGCACCACCACGGTCGGCGGCACGATGTCCGGGTACTGCGCGACCGGCAGGTTGAAATACGCGATGCCGCCGATGAAGGTCGTCAGGATGGCGACGACCATCGCGAGGATCGGGCGCTCGATGAACGCATGCGTGAATTTCATGGCCGGTCCCCTTTTCCTGCTCGAGCGCCCGCGGGCCTAGTGCCGCTGCGCCGTTTGCCGCGCCGGCGGCAGATTGGCGAGCTTGGGCTCCACCGCCGCGCCCGGGCGTACCCGCGCCAAGCCGTTGATGATCACCGTGTCGTCGCCGCTGAGGCCCTCGCGCACCACGCGGTAGCCGTCGACGCGCGGGCCGATCTGCACGGGACGCGGCACCGCCTTCTTGTCCTCGCCGACGACGAAGACGAGGCGGCGGTCCTGGTCGGTGGCGATCGCCTCGTCCGGGATCAGCACCGCCTGGTAGGGCTGCGAGCCCGGCATGCGCAGGCGGCCGAACAGGCCCGGCACCAGCGACAGGTCCTTGTTGTCGAACAGCGCGCGGCCGCGCATCGTGCCACTCGACTGGTCCAGCCGGTTGTCGACGAAGTCGATGCGGCCCCTGCGGTCGCTGTCCTGCTCGTTGGTCAGCGCCACGAAAACGTCGGGCGCCCCGCCCTTTTGCGTCGCCCCGCGCAGATAGGCGAGGTACGAGCGCTCGTCGACGTCGAAGTAGAACTGGATCGGGTCGAGCGAGACGATGTTCACCAGCGACGTGTCGTCGGCGTTGACCAGGCTGCCGACCGACACCAGGCGGCGCGAGACGCGGCCGCTGATCGGGGCGCGGATCTCGGTGAACTCGATGTCGAGCCTGGCGCGCGCAAGCACCGCCTCGGCGCGGTCAATCTCGGCGGCGCCGGTCTCGGCATTCTGCTTGCGCTGGTCGACCGTCTGGTCGGGGATGTTGCCGTTGCGGCGCAGCTGCTCGGCGCGCGACAGGTCGACCTTGTTGAATTCCTGACGCGCCCTCGCCGCCGCCAGCGCCGCGCGCGCCTCGGCCAGGGTGGCGCGGTAGGTGCGCTGGTCGATCGTGAACAGCAGGTCGCCCGCCTTCACGATCGCGCCGTCCTGGAAATGCACCTTGTCGAGATAGCCCGACACGCGCGCCTTCACGTCCACGCCGTCCACCGCCTCGAAGCGGCCGATGAAGTCGTTCCACTCCGTCACTTCCTTGACGATCGGCCTGGCGACGGAAACCGCGGGTGCCGGGCCGCCCTGGCCGAGCGCCATGGCCGGAAGGGCGAGCATCGCAAAGGCCGTGGCGGCGGCGAGTGCAATGCGGCGAAGGCTCTGGCCGGGGGACTTGTTTTCCCCTGCGGCATCGCCACCTACCTGGATGCTGCGCTGCGGCACCATGTGCATCGCCCGTCTCCGTCGCTTTTATTTAATGATCATTACAGATATCTGCCGTCCCTGCCCTTGTCAACGATTTTCTGTAGTGATAGATAAATAAGCAGCGAAGCGGAGATACAGCCATGGCAATGGGCAGACCGCGTGAGTTCGACACCGACACGGCCCTCGACCGGGCCATGGAGGTGTTCTGGCAGAAGGGCTACGAGGGCGCGTCCCTGGCCGAGCTGACCAAGGCGATGGGCATCAACCCACCCAGCCTCTATGCCGCGTTCGGCAACAAGGAGGCCCTCTTCCGCAAGGCCTTCGACAAATACGCGGCCGAGAAGGAAGCCTTCTTCGACGAGCTGTACCGCCAGCCGACCGCCCGCGCCGTGGCCGAGTTCTACCTGCGCGGCGCTGTCACCTACCTGACCGACCCGAAGCGCCCCAAGGGCTGCCTCGCCATCAACAACACCATGGCCTGCGGCGACAGCGCCGACCGCATCCGCCAGGAGCTGCTGGCCAAGCGCGCGATCGGCGAGGCGCGGATGCGCGAGCGCCTGGAGCGCGCCAAGCGCGAGGGCGACCTGCCCGAGACGGCCGACGCCGCCGCGCTGACCCGCTACCTCTCCACCGTGCTGCAGGGCATGGCGGTGCAGGCGCTCGGCGGCGCCACGCGCGAAGACCTGACGCAGGTGGCCGAGCTCGCGATGAAGGCCTGGCCAAGCACGTAGCCTGGCCGAGCACGCAGCCTGCCCAAACGCTGGGCGGCTGGCGTGCAAATCGCCACCCGGCGGCGTAGCGCCATACAATTCGCCTGAGTTTTCCGATGCCCCGGGTGCTGCGGTGAATGCGTAGACGCCGCCTGGCGCGTGGTCCCGCGTTTGCACTTTCTCCACGACTCGTCCACCGTAACCGCGGCGGATGAGCGAACGCACACCGCCTACAAGGGGCAGGGGGAGAACACAAATGCAAGCATATGGGACTCTAGGGTTGGCCGGGCTTCTTGCCGCGGTACTGGCTGCCGCGCCGGCGACGGCTCAGGACACGATCAAGATCGGCGTCTCGCAGCCCTTGACCGGCGCCTTCGCCGCCTCGGGCAACTACGTGGCGCAGGGCGCCAAGATCGCCGAGGACGAGATCAACAAGGCCGGCGGCGTGCTGGGCAAGAAGATCCAGCTCGTCATCGAGGACAGCAAGTCGAACCCGAC
>JAEULC010000449.1 GCA_016792605.1 Rhodospirillales bacterium | reverse complement strand
GCCGCCGAGCTGGAAGGCGTGGTCGGGCAGGTGCGAGGTCAGGAGCACCGCGTAGCCGTCGCGCGCCAGGTCGCGGATCACGCCGAGGATGCGGACCTGGTTGCCGAGGTCGAGGCCCGAGCAGGGCTCGTCCATGACAAGCACGCGCGATCCCTGGGCGAGCGCGCGCGCGACCAGCACCATCTGCCGCTCGCCGCCGCTGAGCTCGTGGAAACGGCGCGCCCCCAGATGCGCGATGCCCAGGCGGGCGAGCGCGTCCTGCGCAGCGCGTCGATCGGCCTCGGTCGGGCCGGCCATGAATCCCAGATGCGGGCTGCGGCCCATCAGCACGACGTCCCTGGCCAGGAAAGGGAACACCGCCGCCGTCTCCTGCGGCACATAGGCCATCAGCCGCGCCGTCTCGGCGGCTCCCAGGCCCTCCAGGTCACGGCCGCGCACGGATACGCGCCCCGCCTGCAGGCGCTCGAGCCCGAGCAGGCAGCGCAGCAGCGTGGTCTTGCCAGTGCCGTTCGGGCCAAGCAGGCACAGGATTTCGCCGGCGGCGAGGCCGAACGAAACGTCGTCGAGCAGCGCCTTGCCGCCCGGATAGGCGAAGCGCAGGCCCTCGGCGTCTAGCGCCCACTTGGACATCGTCAGAACCACAGCCGCCGTGTCCTGGCGAGCACCAGGGCGAAGAACGGCGCGCCGATCAGCGCCGTCAGGATGCCCAAGGGTATCTCGCTGGTGCCCGGCCCGCGCGCCAGGTTGTCGACGCCGAGCAGGAAGCCGCCGCCGATCAGGGCCGCCAGCGGAAGCACGGCGGGGAAGCTCGGGCCCACGATCATGCGCACGATGTGCGGGATCAAGAGGCCTACCCAGCCGACGATGCCCGAGACGCTGACGCAGGCCGCCGTCATCAGGGTCGCCGCCAGGATCAGCAGCAGGCGCACTTTCGGCACGTCGACGCCCATGGCGCGCGCCTCGTCCTCGCCCGCGGCGAGCGTGTTGACCTGCCAGCGCAGCGCATAGAGCACCAGCCCGGCGAGCGCGATCGGCACCAGCGCGGTCAGGAAGCTCAGCGCCGTCATGCGGTGCAGGCCGCCGAGCAGCCAGAAGGTGATGGTCGGCAGCTGGTTCAAGGGATCGGCCACGACCTTGATCAGCGAAATCAGCGCCTGGAAGAAGGCCGAGACCACCAGGCCGGCGACGACCAGCACCAGCATCGCATGGCGTTCGAGCGAGCGTGCGAGCCACACCGCGACGCCGACGGCGGCGAGGCCGCAGAGGAACGCCAGGCCCTGGATGCCCACGCCGGGCAGATTGAGAATGATGCCGAGGGCCGCGCCGAAGCCCGCGCCCGCCGATACGCCCAGCACGCCCGGCGAGACCAGCGGGTTGCGGAACAGGTTCTGGTAGGTGGCGCCGGCCGCGGCCAGCGCGCCGCCGACCAGGAGCGCCGCGCCGATGCGCGGGCCGCGCACGTCAAGCACGACCAGCTCGACCGCGTCGCTCCAGCTCCGATCCGCGAGGCCGAGCTTGGCGAGGAAGACCGCCACCACGGTCGCGACCGGGATCGGGTAGGGACCGATGGTGAAGGAGTAGAGGAACAGGGCCAGGACGCCGAGGCCCGCCAGCGCCAGTTTCAGGCCCAGCCGATCCAGCGAGGCCGTAAGAGAGGGCGCCCGGCGATGGGCGTCGGTCGAAGCCACTGGCGAATTCCCGGAAATGTTCCCCGCGAGCGGCTACGGTACAGCCCGCGTGCCCAGCGACGCAAGCCGGGGCGACGCAAGCCGTGCCGTCCGCGCCTGCTGGCCGGCGGCGCGATGGCATCGCCGCCCTGCGCATTTGGCGCTTGAACCGCCCGGCGAAGGCGACGAACTAGGAACGATGAGCAAATCCACGCCAGCGGGCCCCACGCTGTCCATCCTCGACCAGTCGACCGCGATCGAGAGGCGCTCGCCCGACGAATCGATCCGCGAGACGCTCGCGCTCGCGCAGCTCTGCGAGACCCTTGGCTACCGCCGCTTCTGGGTGTCGGAGCATCACAATCACCCGAGCATCGTCGGCTCCGCCCCGGAGATTCTCGTGGCCGCCATCGCGGCCACCACAAAGCGCATCCGGGTCGGCAGCGCCGGCGTGATGCTGCCGCACTACGCCGCCTTGAAGGTGGCCGAGCAGTTCCGCGTGCTCGAGGCCCTGGCGCCCGGGCGCATCGACCTCGGCGTCGGCCGCGCGCCCGGCGGCGATTTCCGCACCGCCCTGGCGCTGAACCCGAACGCCGCCAACGCGGCCGACGATTTCCCGGCGCAGCTCCGCGACCTGCTCGCCTGGGTCGGCGGCGCGGCCCTGCCGGCCGACCATCCGTTCCGCGACGTGCAGGCCTATCCGCTCGGGCCCAGTGCGCCCGAACCCTGGGTGCTTGGCAGCTCGATGTACGGCGCGCAGGTCGCGGCGCATTTCGGCCTGCCCTACTGCTTCGCCTATTTCTTCACCGACGGGCAGGGCTGCGCGCCGGCCATGGCCTACTACCACCAGCACTACCGGCCGAGCCCGGCCTTCCCCAAGCCGCAGGCGGGCATCTGCCTTTGGGTGCTGGCCGCGCCGACGGAAGAGGAGGCGCAGCACCACTACAGTTCGCGCGTGACCTGGCGCACGGCGCGCGACCGCAACCTGCTCGGTCCGCTGCCGGCGCCCGGCGCGCCGCTGCCCTTCGCGACGACCGAACAGGAGCAGGCAAAGATGGCGCGGATGCGCGCCGACCGGCTGATCGGCACGCCGGACAGGGTGAAGGCGCGGATCCTGGAACTGGCCGACGAGATGAAGGCCGACGAGGTGGCGCTGGTCACCTGGGCGCACGACCCCGAGGCGCGGCGCCAGTCCTATCGCCTGATCGCGCAGGAATTCGGATTGACCTCCTGAAAGAGAGCACGACGATGCGCCTGCAGACCACGCCCGATGCCGACGACCTCGCCAAGGTGAAGGCCTGGTTCCAGCGCCTGGCGGAGTGCGTGCAGGCGGTGGACTACGAGGCGGCTTTTCCGCTCTTCGCCGACGATCTCGTCGCGTTCGGCACGTTCAACGATTTCGTCAGCGAGCGGCCGGCCGTCGTGCGCGAGCAGTGGATGAACGTCTGGCCGACGATCCGCAACTTCCGCTGGCGGCTCGACGGGGTGCAGGCGATGGTCGCGGGCGACCGGCTGAGCGCGGTGGGCCTCGCCATCTTCGACAGCGACGGGTTCGATCTGCAGGGCCAGAAGTTCGACCGGCGCGGCCGCGCGACCGTGGCGTTCAAGCGCGCGAAGATCGGCGACGCCTGGGTCGCGATCCACACGCACATGTCGCTGTTCCGGGGAACACCCGACCGCTCCCACGGCAGGTTCGGTCCGCGCTGAGCAGGGCGGTCAGTCCGCGGCGGTATCCAGTGGTGCGGCGCCGCGCAGCGTTTCGACGCGGCGCGTTTCCTGAAAGATCGCAACCTCGCCATCGGCGGTGAGCAATTCGCGCGCTGCGTTAACGGCATCGCCGTCGCTCGCACATTCGATTTGCTTCCGCTCGATCAACCGACCGTCGCGGTCGGTGTGCAGCAGGCCATAGCTCGGCATCGCTACCTCCCGCCCCCTGTTACGTCCCGCGGGCAGTGTCGGGCAAAACCACCGAATGTCGAGTGATGGTTTCTTGACGATGGATTGCGTCTTGTTTGGAGCAGCTTAGCAGCGCGCGGCGACGAGTGCTGAAGCACCGGCAGGAGCGAACTCGGTCCGTTGCGCGTATTGCGCGTGCCGATAAAGCGCCCCGGCCTCCCGAGAAGACCACAACTCAAGCAGACAAGCCCGGCGTGACGGGGGTGTGCCTGTTTCAGCGCAGCGCCGTCCTCATCGTCACCGAGGCCGACACGGACTGGTCCGGTTCCAGCACGATCATGCCGGTGTCGGTGCGTCCCCGGGCGGCGAAGTTGAAGGCGTCGGTGATGTTGCTGACCGGCTCGACGCAGAAGAAGTCCTTGCCCGGCGGGGTGAAGATGATCAGCACGTCGAGCGGATCGTCGGCGGTCATCGTCAGCGACGCGCCGCGATCCGGCCAGTCGATCTGCGCCTTGCGGTCCCAGCCCATGTAGACGTTGTCGACCGGATTGACGGCCGGGACGATCCCGAAGCCCGGGTCCTGCTCCCTTGGCGGCGGCGTTTCCAGCCGCACCGGCATCACCTCGTGGTCGGCGATCCACAGGCCCTTCACCTTGGCCTCGACGCGCGACTTGGGCGAGCGCGGGAAGTAGGGGTGGATGCCGAAGCCGCAGGGCATCGCGTCCCTGCCGGCGTTCTCGATCGTGAAGCGATGGACAAGCGCATCCGGCGTCAGGGCGAAGTCCTGGCGCGCGACATAGGGAAAGGGCCAGGACGTGCCCGGTTCGCGATGCTCGATGACGGCACGGTCGGCGTCATGCCGCACCACGTCCCACGTCGCGAGGCAGCCGAAGCCGTGACGGAAATGTGCGCCGTAGCGCTCGACCTTGGGCAGCTCGACCGTGCGGCCGCGAAACGTGAAACGGCGATCGCGCACCCGGTTCGAGAACGGCACGAGGGGGAAGCAGGCGGTGTCGCCCGGCGTGTTCGGGGTCGCGGCGGTCGGCCGGAACCAGTCCAGGCGCTTGCCCCCGGCCTCGCTGTACCAGTTCAGCACCGTGCCACCATAGCGCGGCGCGAGGTCGAGCCGGGCGGCGCCGGCGCGGATCGTGGTCATCGTCAGATCGGGCTGCATGGAAATCGCGACGCTCCTGGATTTTGACCCGGGCTGATATGGTCGCCGCCCGATGACGAGGACACCTATCGCACTCAAGGGCCCGGCGCTACCGGTCGACGAGGCCCTGCCCGGATTGGTCGCAGCCCTTGGCCGGCGCGGCGTGGCGGTGCTCGTGGCCCCGCCCGGCGCCGGCAAGACCACGCGCGTGCCCCTGGCGCTGATCAATGAAGCGTGGTGTGGCGGCAAGGTCATCATGCTCGAGCCGCGCCGCATCGCCGCGCGCGCGGCGGCCGAGCGCATGGCCTGGACCCTCGGCGAGAAGGTCGGCGAGACGGTAGGCTACCGCGTGCGCATGCAGTCGCGCATCGGGCCCAGGACGCGCGTCGAGATCGTCACCGAAGGCGTGTTCACCCGCATGATCCTCGCCGACCCGTCGCTCGACGGCGTTGCCGCGGTGATCTTCGACGAGTTCCACGAGCGCAGCCTCGACGGCGACCTCGGGCTCGCCCTGGCGCTCGACGCGCGCGCGGCGTTGCGGCCCGACCTGCGCATCCTCGTGATGTCCGCG
>JAEULC010000225.1 GCA_016792605.1 Rhodospirillales bacterium | reverse complement strand
GGCCGCGCGGGTCGCGGCCGTTCGGGTCGGCGCGCGCGCTCAACAAGGCGCGGAGTTCTCCCGCGTCGCCGCGCGCGGCGGCGCGATGCAGCCCCGCATACGCTTCAAGCTCTGCGGGGCTAGGTGGCGTTTGGGCCTGGGCAGCAACGGACCATATCGACGCAAGCAGCAATCCAGCCCAGGCGCGTCTCATTCGAAACCTCAACATCGGCAAAGCCAATCTCTAGATGATGCCCAGCCGGTTCCTACGAGACTGCAGCCCCGGGTCGACGTTGTCTATCTTGGGAAATATATCCGCGCATATTGGTAATGTAAGCGGCCGAGAATTGGGATGGAGGTGATAGTCCTTGTCGCCAGTAGGGTTCGGTGAAGAGGGCAGTCATTGCTTAGCGACCAGTGAGCACGCGCCTGATGCTATCCTGCCGCGAACCTAGCGATGCTGCGACGTCGCAGTTCAAGAACCATTCACTCATATCGCAGGACGTGATGGAAAGACAGAGTACTTCGGTGTAGCGGAAGCCTCCCAAGCTCTTCAACGATCCAGCGGCTTGGTCCGAGTGCACGCTCTCCCAGCCGCAACTGTACGGGGCAGACGATACCGGCCAAGCGCTCCAGGGGCGTCTCATCCTGGCGTCGAAATCGTGGAAGAGATACTTAGGATTGGTCGTTTATCCGGTCGATATAGGCGACCGTTCCAGTCAGCAATCGATCGATATGGGCGCGCATGCGTCGCTCTGCAGTGCCGGGATCTCGACGCCGGATCGCGTCCGCAATCGCCTCGTGGTCCTGCGCGAGCGCCTTGGCTTCCTTGTCCGTCTCGCGCTTGCTGCGTCGCGCGACCCCAGGATTGTGTGAGATCTTGTCGAGCAGCGGCGTGTCGTTTTGCTCGATCGCGAGCAATCCGATCTCGATCAGGAACTTGTGATGGGACGACCGGATAAGCTGGCAATGGAAGCAGACAGCGGGCTCTACCCGGTTGCCGCCTTCCGTCGGCGCCGAGCAATGCGCCCGGGCGAAGCTCTCAAGCTGGCGAATGTCCTCCTCGGTCGCCCGCGACGCCGCCAGCCGCGCAGCCTCGGGTTCGATCGCGCGCCGCACCAGCAGCATGTCGCGCAGCGATTCTGCGTTCTCGATCGACGCAACGTCCACCAATCGTGCGGACCGTTGCCGGCGACTTATCCCCCGTTTCAGGTCGTCCAGCATCTTTTCACCCGACGGCGTCAGAACGCGGCCCCGCTTCCCCAGCGTGCGCGCCAGTCCGCGCGTAACAAGTTCGCGCAGCGCGCGACCCGCCGTCGCCTCGGCGACCCCGATTCCCGCCTGGCGCAAGGCCGTCACCAGCTTGTGGTTCCCGACGGGTCCGTCGTTATGGCGAAGCAGTTCGAGCGCGACCAGATCGATCGCCGATCCCCGGTCGCCATCGAAGCCCACTGGCCTGGAACGCTCACGTTTCGTCCGCAGCATGTGACCGATCTTCTCCGTCTACCCCTGGTTCCATAGCCGATTGCGCGCTCGCAGCGGGCGACCGTGCAATCGGACATGGACTCTTTCCGATTGATAGGTCATCTGCGCGGCCACGCGCAACGACGACAATCTCTCTTCGCTGCAGCGCAGAATTCGGCCATTGACAGCCTCGATCCACCATATCATCATCAATGATGATCGATATTTGCTGCGATGTCGATGCTCTCTCGCCCAGCAGGCTGCCATGCGCCGTGACGATCCGCCCCATATCTTGCGCGTCGGGATCGCCCGCTTGGTCGATGGAACGAATGCGGCGATACGGGCTCTGATCGCAGCGCTGCTCGCGGGCATGTGCGTTTGTGCGCTGCTGCAGGTGACCGTCAGGCTGGCCCTCGACTCCCTCGGCCTGAACCTGTCGGTGCCGTGGAGCGAAGAATTGAGCCGGTACTTCATGATCTGGCTAATTTTTCTCGGCGCGGCCTATGCGTGCCGGCGGGCACAACTCATCGCACTGACGGTCGTCGTGGAGAATATCCCTGCGCCGCTGCGCCGCATCGCGAATGTCATGGCCGCCCTCGTCTGCATCGCCTTCTATGTCCTGCTGATAAAGGTAGGACTGGCAGCGTTCCGCGCCGGCTTCGTGGAAATGAGCCCCGTCCTGCAGTTTCCAAAGGCCTATATCTACGCCGCCATGCCGATCGGCGGCGCGGTGATGATCCTCAATACGCTGGCGTGCCTGGCTGAAAGCTGGGGCTGGATCGACGGACCCGCGCGTGACCGTATGCAGAATGGCGGCGCGACGCCCGCCCAGCCGTGATCACTGCCCTCGTCCTTCTGTTGATCCTGTTTGCGCTGGGCGTGCCCATCGCGGTGTCGCTGGGAGCGGCTCCGCTCGCGGCGATATACGACCGTGGAATCTCCCTCGTCATCGTGCCGCAGATCGTGTTCGAGTCGCTCGATTCGTTCACGCTGATGGCGATTCCGTTCTTTATCCTCGCGGGCCGACTGATGCAATCGGGCGGGATCGCGGGCCGCCTTGTCGACCTCGCAGTCGCCCTTACCGGCTGGATGCGGGGCGGTCTGGCGAACGCCTCGATCGTCACGGCGATGCTGTTTGCGACGATGTCGGGATCGTCCTCGGCGACCGCCGCCGCCGTCGGCTCGACGCTGATTCCCGCGATGGCGAAAAGCCGGTATCCGCGACCCTTCGGCGCGGCGACGATCGCCGCTTCGGCCGAGCTCGGGGCCATCATTCCGCCGTCGGTGCCGATGATCGTCTACGCCGTCGTGGCGAACGTCTCGATCGCCGATCTGTTCTTGTCGGGCGTGCTTCCGGGGTTGCTGATCGGCTTCTCGCTGATCCTGTTCGTCACTGTCGTCTCGTCCGTCTATGGCTACGGAATCGTCGATCGACCGGGTTTCCACGCCTGGGCCCGCGGCGTCGCCGTCGCAGCCAAGCGCGCGGCGCTCTCGCTGCTGATGCCGGTCATCGTGTTGGGCGGCATCTATGGGGGCGTGTTCACACCGACCGAGGCCGCCGTCGTGTCCGTCGCCTACGCACTTATTCTAGGGATGCTCGTCTATCGGGAGGTGCGGATCAAGGATCTGCCCGAAATCTTCTTCACCAGCGGCCTCACCTCGGCCGTTGTACTGCTGATCGTCGCTCTAGCGGCCGTTCTCGCCTACGCGCTGGCCATCTACCAGGTTCCGCAGACCCTCGCCTCCGGCATCCGTTCGGTATCCGACAGCTCGTTTGTGTTTCTGCTGATCGTCAATCTGCTTCTGATGGTCGTGGGTATGTTCATCGAGACGCTGGCGGCCATCGTCATCGTGACGCCGATCCTGGCACCAATGGCGATGAGCCTGGGCATCGATCCCGTGCATTTTGGCGCCATCGTCATCGTGAACCTCGCCATCGGCATGGTCACGCCGCCGGTCGGCGTGAACTTGTTCGTCGTTTCGACGATTTCGGGACTGAAGATCGAAACGATGATCCGCCCGTTGCTGGGGTTCCTGGCGGTACTGCTCGTCGATCTGATGCTCATCACCTACGTCCCCGCGCTGACGACCTTTCTGGTCAGATGACGCGGGCTCCATGCAAGAACAATCGGAATCCATAGACAGGAAGGAGCTTCAAAAATGTTAAATCGTATCGTCGCAGCTGCATTCGTCGGCTGCGTTGCCCTGCTGCCAGCCACCGAGGCGGCGTCCCAGACGCACCAGATGAATATCGGCCATGTGCTAAGCGACAAGAGCTCGTACCAGGTCGGCATGAAGCATTTCGCCGACGAGATGGCCAAGCGCACGAACGGCGGCTTCAAGGTCACCATCTTTCCATC
This sequence comes from Rhodospirillales bacterium, assembly GCA_016792605.1. Taxonomy (GTDB): domain Bacteria; phylum Pseudomonadota; class Alphaproteobacteria; order JAEULC01; family JAEULC01; genus JAEULC01. Next base: position 5,179 of record JAEULC010000225.1, on the reverse strand, counting down.
GGCCGGGCTTGGCGGCGAGTTGCGCCTCGTCCAGGGCGGCTCGACCGGCACGGTCGACGGCTTCATCATCGGCCAGCCCTCGCTCGAAGCGACAATCCCCGAGTTCAAGATCCTGTCGCTGCCCTACCTGTTCGACAGCGAGGCCGAAGCGATCAAGGTGCTGCGCGGCAGCTTTGGCCAGAAGTTCCTGGACCTGTTGCCCAAGTACAACATGATCGGCCTCGGCTGGGCCGGCGTCTTCACCCGTGGCATTCCCGCGACGCGGCCCATCGAGACCGCCAGCGACCTGCGCGGCCTGAAGGTGCGCGTGATGCAGTCGCCCGGCTACATCTCGACCTTCAATTCGCTAGGCAGCCAACCGACGCCGATCCCGTTCGGCGAGTTGTTCATGGCGTTGCAGACGCGCGTCGTCGACGCAACCGACCTCAGCCCGGACCTCGTGATCTCGGGCCAGTTCCTGAAGGCAATCACGCACTACTCGCAGCCGGGCATCCACCAGCTTCCGTCGATCTTCATCATGTCCAAGGCTAAGCACGACTCGCTCCCCGAGGATGTCCGCAAGATCGTCCTGGAAGTCGGGCGCGAAGCCGCGGCGGTCGCGACGACCGAACAGACCCGGGTGATGGCCGCCGGCCTCGAGGAAATGCGCGCGGCGGGCGTCAAGATGATCACGCCGAACCCTGCTACGTTCCGCGAAGCGGCGATGCAGGCCTGGCCGGCGATCACCGCGGGGGTCCCGAACGTGGACGCCTACCTCGCCGAGCTCAAGGCAGCCAAGGCGGCGAACTGATATCCGGGGGCGCTGCCCGCAGCGGCAGCGCTCTTCATGCCTTTAGCTACAAGACAAGACAGATGAAGGTTTAAAGGAGAAGCATTCGTGAGAACCGCTGTAAATACCCCTCTCCCGCCAATCGACGCACCGCTTGAGTGGGCCACCCTGTCGAACGGCACGTTCTATACGGCCGTAATCGGCACGCGGCCCGACGGCACCATGGACACGGGCGATATTCGCTCGCAGACCAAGTACACGCTCGACAATCTGAAGCTCTGCATCGAGGCGGCAGGCGGCACGATGGACGACGTGGCGCAGGTGTTGGTCTATCTGACCGCCCGCGCGGATGCGAAAGGCATGAACGAGGTATACGCGCAGTACTTCAAGAAGCCGTATCCGAACCGTGCGACGGTGGTGATCTCCGAGCTTCTGGTCCCGGGCTGCATCGTAGAGATGGTCGCCTATGCCCATATCGGTTCTTCCAAAGGCTGATTCTTGCCGGTACACCCTGCGCAGCGAATTGGCCTGAGACGCCCGCCGAGGAGGTTTTCTAGCTCTGATGGGCGGCACAATAAAGTTGCGCTGGAGGTGATGCATGATTTTACATGAGGCCGTGTGTCCGTTGAGCTGAGATGCGGCCGGCAGGCGCGATCGCGGCCGCCAGGGCGGGGCTGAACTACCTGGGTGAGGCTGGCTACCAGCGCAAGGCCCGGACCATCATGGAAACAAAGGCTAAGTTGATCGACGGAATCAATCTCGTTCCTTGCCTCAAGGTGCTCGAGCCCAAGCTCTGCATCTTCGTCTACACGGGGTCAGATCCGGACATTGATATCGGTGCCGTCGCCGATGCCATGGTCAAGCGCGGATGGTTCGTCGGATGGGCAAGATCGAAAGAAGTGGCCGAAAGGCGAAAGGTTGTAAAAACTCGCCCAGGAGCGCCCCTCTATCCATTATGACATCCGATCGAATACGCCGCTGGCTTCGTAGGGGTCGATGGCGTCCGCTTGACTTTGACAAAGGCGCGTTGGCCGGTGGTCGGCAGTGCGAGAACCAGATCCACGTCGGCCTGAGTCTCCCCCAGCCGAGATACGCGTTGCCAGCCCGAGCGAGCGAAGATCAAGTCGACCATGGACTCGAAGTTGACCCAATGAAGCTGGGTGATCATCCCCGCGGCGATCTGCGTCATCGCCTGTTAGCCGATGCGTGCCCAGGCGAGGATCGGCTCCTCCCGGCCGTTGAGGCGACGGACGAGGTAGTCGGCATACCGGCCCCCCGTTCTAGAAACTTCGGCAGTCCTCGCTTTACGGCAGACAGATTGCCAATAGGGTGGTTACTGGCTGCGCGACACCTGAAGCAGCATACGAGAAGAGCGGCGGCCCCGTGTAGGACCGCCGCCCAAAGTTTATCTCCCCTTGCGACCTGCGAGCGCCTACCGCACGGTGTTGGCCTGCTCCCTGACCTGACCGGCCGCGGACGACATGGCGTTGCGCAGCCTCGTCTGCACAGCGCTCTGTACCGACTGAGCTGCGCTCGTGCCTGGTGACACGCCGGCCGCACCCTGCAACGGTGCCTGGCTGGCAGTCGTGCCACCCCCGCCGCCGGTGTAGCCGCCCCCGACCGTCGGCGCTTTCGGCGCCTTGTTGCCGGCATTGCCCTGGTCGACCGTCGGCGTCTTGATCCCGGTCTGCATGGCCTTGACCACGTTCAGATCGTTAAGATCCGCTTTGCCCGCCTTGTTGCGGTTCCAGTTCACGTCATCGCCTGGCTGCCCGACATTGCCGCCCTGCTTGCCATCGAGATGGTCTTCCTGGCGGCTGGCGTAGCCAGTGTTGAACTGCCGGTCGATCGCCAGGTTGGCGGTAGCGTTCGACGTCTCCGCGCCGTCAAACGGCGTGGTGACGCCGCCGCCGGTGCGCGCAGCCCGGTCCTTCTCCTGCTGGCGCGTCTGGTTGCCGCCGAGTGCCCGGTCCAGCGCCATCGAGGCAATTATGCTGCCGCGCGTGCTGGTGTCGTTTAGTGGGTTCGGGCTGCCCTCGCTTCCCGAATCGGCGGTAGGCGCCGGAGTGGTCCCCCCGCCGTCAGCCGACGATGTGCACTGGCTGCTATCGGCTGCGCTGTCACCGCACGACCCCCCATTCGCCTGGTCAGTCGTCGTAGCGCCCGAGCCATTCGACGCCGTGCTCTGGCCCGTGGAAGAGCCAGACTCGCCTTCCGTGGACTGACCACTGTTTTCGTTCGAGGAGGCAGACCCCGTGCCGGTGCTGCCTGTGTTTGTGGTCTGCGTGGTGTCGGTGGAAGAAGTCGATCCGCTGGTCGAGCTCTTCTTATCCTGGTTGGGCTTGTCGGAGGAGTTCGGTCCATACGCCGCATTCCACTGGGCATCGCCGTAGGACTCCCCAGCCGCACCCATGAGCGCGCCGCCAACGCCAGTGGCGCGATCGATGGCGCGCCCCACGGTCCAGCCCGCCACTGCGGCAGCGCCGACCGCGCCTGTGATAGCTGCGCTTGTGGCGGCAGCGCCAGCCGAGGCTCCCGCCAGGCTGCCGACGCCGATGTTCATGCTGCCATTTGCTATGCCATAGGCCAGGCCGCTCATGATGGCGCGTCGCTCAGCCACAACCGCGCCTCCCGCAATCCCATCGACCACGTCCGTGGTATCCGAACGCAAGCCCGCGCCGATATCGTTTCTCATCTGCGAGGTCAGCCCCTCGGCAACCTTGACCTGCAGTGCGGAGTTTCCAATGTTGTCCACCCTATCGCGGAACTGACCGGCACCAGCGACGCGGTCCCTGATGTTCGAGAGCCGGTCGGTATTGATTGCACTGCCAGCTACGCCGGCTTTGATCTGGGAGGACAACTCTGCCCGTGCGCTGCCGGAAACCGACGCCGCCGGCGTACCGGCACTTGGCTTGAGCGCCCGGGTTTTCCCATTCGCCGGCTCCTTCAACCGCTCGCGCAACTCATTGCTGGCCGAGGGCAGCATCGAAGGAACGCGCTGGGCCGGATTGTTCGCCTTTCCGGCAATGGTCGAACTCCGGCCGGATCCGCTGTTGTCGTTTCTCCTGCTCTGAATGGTCGGGAGGCTGGGAGGCCGATTGATCTGCCTCGGCACCTTGGCCGCGGGGCTGACCTTAGATCCCACGACCGATCGCTTCACCGGCTGCTTGGTCGCGGCAAACGCCGCTGAACCGATCGGACTGAGGGCCATGATCGCAGCGATGACCGCTGCGACGGATCGCGACCCGAGTTTGTTGGCTGACATGACGTGTACTCCTTCGTGATGGACGAGGCGGACGTCCCGCCTTTCCCGTCATGGCAGTACGCATCATCTGCAGCGTTTTAACGATGATCCACTTCACAATGTTTCGTTCCAGAAATACACGTCGAGTATTGGTGAATGAGTTCACTGCGCCCTGATTATCTTTTGTCTACGGTGCCAGCAAGATGACCGCCCGGTCAAAGTTATGGAGGACGCCATGCACGCGCCCCGCCCGTCTCTCACCTTTAGGACGCGAATGGCGTTCGTCAGCATCCTTGTATTGGGACTTCTTGCTTCATTCGCCTCCGCTGAGGCGGCGTCGAAATCCAACGCCCGCTCAATGGCGCCCATGCGGCAGGCCATTGCGAAGCCTGTCATTTCTCGGCCAATGAACAATGTTGCACCGCGGTTTAATCCGGGCAGCAGCAACGGGCCGCGGGCGGTAAACACGGATACTGGGTTTCCTCGTCGCGATGTCTATCCAGCGTCACCTAATCTGACCAAGCTGCCGTCACCCTACGGATCGCCAATTCCCGTGCAGTCGCCGCCAGGTGCCGGCATCGTCCGAGATCCGGGCGGTAATGGGGCGCCGGCGACGCTCCCGGCACCGAGTGCTAGCGATCGCAACCGTCAGCTCGGCGCCTGCCTTGTCGGGATCGCCAGCGCCTGCAATGGGAACGTAGGGAGTGGTGGCAGCCCCAAGGGCAACGAAAATGCCGGCAACACCAAAGGCGGGGGCGGGCGTGTCCCTGCCAATCCCGCGCCGGGCGGCGCGCCATCGTCAAACTTTGTGGATGCAGGCAGCGGTGGCGGTGGCGGGGGTGGATCTGGCTTCAGCTTCAGCCCGTCGTTCAGCTTCGGCGGTGGTTCCGGTGACGCAGGCACGCAGACGGCAGCCGCCGCCGTGAACGATCCGGCTACGGCCGCTTGTGTCGCCGATCCGACCGATGTGTACAAGCGGCTGGAATGCAACATCGCTGACTTTAAATCAGGAAAGATCGAACGCGCCGCCTTTGAGGCAAATAAGGCAGCCGCGCTTGCCCTGCTTGATCCCGAGAAGCTAGGGTCCGACCTGGTGTTCCGGGCACTGCGTGAGCTGGTTGACTTGAACCTGATTACCGCTGAGGATCGGGACAACCAGAAGCGCC
>JAEULC010000426.1 GCA_016792605.1 Rhodospirillales bacterium | reverse complement strand
CGGCGGGCGGCAAGGCGCCGGCTGGCGGCGCGGCGCCGGCGGCCGGTGGCAAGGCCCCTGCGGCGGCGGCTCCGGCGGCGGCCAAGAAGAAGTAGGCCATGCTGCTGCTGGTCGGACTGGGGAACCCCGGTCCGAAATACGAGCGCAACCGGCACAATGTTGGGTTCCTGGCGGTGGACGAAATCGTCCACCGCCATTCCTTTCAGCCGTGGCGGGTGAAGTTCCAGGGGCTCGCCGCCGAAGGCACGATCGACGGCGTCAAGACCCTCGCGCTCAAGCCGCAGACCTTCATGAACAACTCCGGCGATTCGGTCGGCCCGGCGATGCGCTTCTACAAGCTGCAGCCGCCGCAGGTCGTCGTGCTGCACGACGAGCTCGACTTGGCGCCTTTCAAGGTCAAGGTCAAGCAGGGCGGCGGCCATGCCGGGCATAACGGGCTGCGCGACATCGAGGCCCATATCGGCCCCGACTTTCGCCGCGTGCGCATCGGCGTCGGCCATCCCGGCGACAAGGCGCGCGTCTTGAGCCACGTGCTCAATGACTTCGCCAAGGTCGAGGAAGCCGACCTGAAGAAACTGATCGACGCCATCGCCGAGGCGGCCCCGCTCCTCGCCCACAACAACGACAACGGCTTCATGACCAAGGTGGCGCTGCTGCAGCAGCCACCGCGGGAACCGAAGCCGCCGAAAAAACAGGAACAGGACTGAGATGGGTTTCAATTGCGGCATCGTCGGCCTGCCCAATGTCGGCAAGTCGACGCTCTTCAACGCGCTGACGGCCACGATCCAGGCCCAGGCGGCGAACTATCCGTTCTGCACGATCGAGCCGAACACCGGCCGCGTCGCCGTGCCCGACCCGCGGCTCGACATGATCGCCAAGCTCGGCAAGTCGGCGACGATCGTGCCGACCTTCCTCGAGTTCGTCGACATCGCCGGGCTGGTGCGCGGCGCCAGCAAGGGTGAAGGCCTCGGCAACCAGTTCCTCGGGAATATCCGCGCGACCGACGCGATCATCCATGTGCTGCGCTGCTTCGAGAGCGGCGACATCGTGCATGTGGAAGGTTCAGTCGATCCGATCCGCGACGCCGAGACGGTCGAGACCGAGCTGATGATCGCCGACATGGACAGCCTGGAGAAGCGCGTCGTCGCGGCCGAAAAGAAGATGCGCGGCAACGATCCCGAGGCCAAGGCGCAGCTCGCGGTGATGCAGCCCGTGCTTGAGGCCCTGCGCGCCGGCAAGCCCGCGCGCACGGTCAAGGTCGCGCCCGAGTTGAAGGCCGTCTATGACGGGCTGCAATTGCTGACCGCCAAGCCGGTGCTCTATGTCTGCAACGTCGAGGAGGAGTCGGCGGCCAACGGCAACAGCCAGTCCGCCCGCGTCGCCGAGAAGGCCAAGGCCGAGGGCGCCGTGTCGGTGGTGATCTCGGCGGCGATCGAGGCCGAGGTGGCGCAGCTGACCGACCCGGAGGAGCGCAAGGCGTTCCTGGAGAGCCTGGGCCTCGAGGAGACCGGCCTTGCCCGCGTGATCCGCGCCGGCTACGGGTTGCTCGACCTCATCACCTACTTCACCGTGGGCCCGAAGGAAGCGCGCGCCTGGACCGTGCACACCAACGCCACCGCGCCCGAGGCCGCCGGCGTGATCCACACCGACTTCCAGCGCGGCTTCATCGCCGCCGAGGTGATCGCCTACGAGGATTTCGTCGAACTCGGCGGCGAACAGGGCGCCAAGGCAGCCGGCAAGATGCGCCTGGAGGGACGCGACTACATCGTCCAGGACGGCGACATCATGCTGTTCCGGTTCAACGTGTAGGGACGGCGAAGGCCCTCACCCGGTTCGCTGCGCTCACCACCCTCTTCCATCGCTTCGCGACGGGCGAGGGTTCTCTAGGCCCCTCGCCCGTGCCGAAGGCATGGGAGAGGGAGGGGCCCGACGCGCCAGCGTCGGGAGGGTGAGGGCCGCGCCTCGCTCAGTTCATCTTCAGGATCTTCCCCGGGTTCATGATGTTGTCCGGGTCCATCGTCTTCTTGATCGCGCGCATGACCGGGATCGCCTCGCCGTGCTCGGCGATCAGGAAGTCCATCTTGCCCATGCCGACGCCGTGCTCGCCGGTGCAGGTGCCCTCCAGCCGCAGCGCGCGGTTGACCAGGCGCTCGTTGATCTCGTGCGACTCGTGCAGCTCCGCCTCGCTGTCCGGGTCGATCAGGATCATCAGGTGGAAGTTGCCGTCGCCGACATGGCCGAGGATGTGGATCGGCATCGAGGCGGCGCGCATGTCGGCCTCGGTCTCGGCGATGCATTCGGCGAGCCGCGAAATCGGCACGCAGACATCGGTCGAGACGGCGCGGCAGCCCGGGCGGGTCTGGAGCCCGGCGAAATACGCGTCGTGGCGCGCCTGCCAGAGCTTGTTGCGCTCCTCCATCGTGCTCGCCCAGCGGAAGCCCTCGGCGCCATTCTCCTTGGCGATGGCCTCGACGATCTCCACCTGCTCGGCGGCGTAGGACTTGGTGCCGTGGAACTCGAACATCAGGGTCGGCGTGACCTTGTTGTCGAGCTTGGAGTACTTGTTCACCGCCTCGACGAGGCTGGCGCCCAGGAGCTCGACGCGCGCGATCGGCACGCCGGCCTGGATGATCGCGATCACCGAGTCGATCGCGTTCTTCACGCTCGGGAAGGGACAGACCGCGGCGCTGATCTGCTCGGGGATGCCGTAGAGCTTCAGCGTCACCTCGGTGATGATGCCGAGCGTGCCCTCCGACCCGACGAAAAGCCGGGTCAGGTCGTAGCCCGCGGCCGATTTCTTGGCGCGGCGCGCGGTGCGGATGATGCGGCCGTCGGCCAGCACCACGGTCAGGCCCAGCACGTTCTCGCGCATCGTGCCGTAGCGCACCGCGTTGGTGCCGGACGCGCGCGTCGACGCCATGCCGCCCAGCGACGCGTCGGCGCCCGGGTCGATCGGGAAGAAGAGCCCGGTGTCCTTGATGTGGTTGTTCAGCGCCTTGCGGGTGACGCCGCACTGCACCGTCACGTCCAGGTCCTCCGGGCTGACGCGCAGGACCTTGTTCATCCCGCTGACGTCGATGCAGATGCCGCCGTGGATCGCCAGGATGTGGCCCTCGAGCGACGTGCCGGTGCCGTAGGGGATGATCGGCGTCTTGTGCCTGGCGCAGATCTTGACGATCTCGCTCACCTCCTCGGTCGACTGGGCGAAGACCACCGCGTCGGGCGGCGCGTAGGGGAAGTAGGACTCGTCCTTGCCATGGTGCTCGCGCACGCCGGGCGAGGTGGAGACCTTGTCCCCGAACCGGGCGATCAGTTCATCGACCGTCGCGCTGTTGCGCGGCGCTGCCTTGGCGACCATGGGCTCGATCCGTGTGGTTGTGCGGCGAATTAGAACAATCCTAGGCCATGCCGGAAAGCGCCACAAGCCGGCGGTCTAGACGCGCGGCCGCACCACCTGCGGGTTGGGCTGGAAGGGATTGAGCGCCGGCACGCCCGCGCGCAGGAAATCGTCGGCCCTCGGCGTCGCGACCACCAGGCGGTGGACATGGGCGGTGGCGGCGATCGCGACGTCGGGCGTCGCGCGGCCGAACTCGCCGGCGATGTGGCCCCAGCGCAGCGCCACGACGCGATCGACGTCGAGAATCCGGTCGGCATAGACGGTCTGCAGCGTGGCCAGCCAGCGGTCGAGCAGCGGCGCCAGCTCGTGCCCGTCGCGCCGCGCCCGGGCGATGCCGCGCTGGATCTCGGCCAGCGACACGGCGCTCACCGCCAGCATGTCCGGCTCGACGCTTCCCAGCCAGCGCAGCACGTCGGCATTCGGCCGCGTCCGGCGCGTTTCGGCCAGGACCGGCGTGTCGAGCAGGAACCTCACGGCTCGCGCGCCTGCGCGTCGCGCAGCCACGCCCCGGCCCCGTCCGCGAGCAGGTCGATCTCCGCCCGCGGCCCGGACAGCAGGTACTCGACGAAGCTTGCCCCCGGGCGGGCGTCGAGGCGCTTGAGGCGCTCGTATTCCTCGGCGGCCAGCACCACCACGGCCGGAAAGCCGCGCCGGGTCACGGTCTGCGGCCCGTCCTTGCGGGCGGCCTCGACCACGGTGGAAAACTTGTTCTTCGCATCCTGGAGGGACCAGCTTGCGCTCATTCGGCCTCCTAGCTAGCTATCTGGCTAGCTATCAACGAATCGCCGAATCATTCTAGCCAGATACCTAGCTAGAATCAATGAGCCCGCGAAAATCTAGGAAAATCAGGCCCGCTGGCCGCCGAGCGCGATCCGGGCGGCGAGCGCGGCCAGGAGCCCGGCTACGATCCGGTTCTGCCAACGCCACCAGCCCGCACGGCGGGCGAAGAAGGCGCCGGCGTGGCCGGCCAGGACGCCCACGGCGACGTTCACGACCGTCCCGGTGGTGTTGAACACCAGGCCCAGGACGACGAGCTTGAGGGCCACCTGCCCGCCCGCCGGGTCGACGAACTGGGGCAGGAAGGCGAGGAAGAACAGCGCCACCTTGGGATTGAAGACGTTGGTGACGGCCCCTTGCGCGAAGATGCGCCACAGGCCGGTGCGCGGCAGGTCGCCGGGCTGCGGCGGCAGCTCGCCCTGCTTCCAGAGCTGGACCGCGATCCACAGCAGGTAGGCGGCACCCAGCCAGCGGATGACCTCGTAGGCCAGCGCCGAGGCCGCGAGCAGCGCCGCCAGCCCGACCGCCGCCGCCGCGGTATGGACCAGCGCCCCCGCCCCGATCCCCAGCGCCGACACGATCCCCGCCTTCCTCCCCTCCGCCGCGCCCCGCGCCGCGACATAGAGCATGTCCGGCCCGGGCGTCAGGTTCAGCGCCAGCCCGGCCGCAAGGAAGGCGAGGAAGGACGGCAGCGAGGGGAGAAGGTCGGACATGGCCCTACTCCGCCGCCTGCTTCACCGGGTCGTCCGCGCGCCGCGCCGCGGGCGGGCCGTAGCCGCCGGCGGAGGGCGTCTGGATGACGAAGACGTCGCCCGGGTTCATCTCGGCCTGGTCGGTGGCGGTCAGTTCCAGGCGCGAGCCGTCGGTGCGCTCGACCCAGTTGCGGCCCAGGATGCCCGGCGCGCCGCCCTCGAGCCCGAAGGGCGCGATGCGGCGGTGGTTGGCCAGGATCGCGGCGGTCATCTTCTCGCGGAAGCGCACGCGGCGGATGGTGCCGTCGCCGCCCACCCACTGGCCCTTGCCGCCCGAGCCGCGGTTGATCGCGAAGCTCTCGAGCAGCACCGGGAAGCGCCATTCCAGCACCTCGGGATCGGTCAGCCGCGCGTTGGTCATGTGGGTGTGGACGGCCGAGGTGCCGTCGAAGCCCTTGCCCGCGCCGGCGCCGCCGCAGATCGTCTCGTAGTACTGGTGCGTGTCGTTGCCGAAGGTGAAGTTGTTCATCGTGCCCTGCGCGCCCGACATCACGCCCAGCGCGCCGTAGAGCGCGTCGGTGATGCACTGCGAGGTCTCGACATTGCCGGCGACCACGGCGGCCGGATAGCGGGGCCGCAGCATGGAGCCTTCGGGGATGATCAGGTCGAGCGGCTTCAGGCAACCCTCGTTCATCGGGATGTCGTCGTCGACCAGCGTGCGGAAGACATAGAGTACGGCGGCGCGGCAGACGGCGCTGGGCGCGTTGTAGTTGGTCGGGCGCTGCGGGCTGGTGCCGGTGAAGTCGATCCTGGCGCGGCGCGCCTTCTTGTCGATCGAGATCGCCACCTTGATGACGCTGCCGTCGTCCATCTCGTAGCTGAAGCTGCCGTCCTTCAGCACATCGAGCACGCGGCGCACCTGCTCCTCGGCATTGTCCTGCACGTGCTTCATGTAGGCCTGCACCGTGTCGAGGCCGAAATGCCCGACCATGCGGCGCAGCTCCTGCAATCCCTTCTCGTTGGCCGCGATCTGGGCGCGCAGGTCGGCGATGTTCTGGTGGATGTTGCGCGCCGGATACTTGGCGCCGAGGAAGAGC
>JAEULC010000406.1 GCA_016792605.1 Rhodospirillales bacterium | reverse complement strand
CGCAAGGCGCTGAACGAGAACCTGGCGCCGTTGATCCGGTTCCTGCGATCGCGCGTCGGCAAGCACTGGACGAAGGTGTACGGAGAAATCTCGGAACACCTGCGCGCCGACAATGCCGTCCAGCAGCATGTGCGCGATCATCTCGACGATTTCGTCGCCGCCCGGACGTCGCTGCGGAACGGCGAGATCCTCATTCACGAGTCGGGGCGATGGGGCGGCCCGCGCCCGCTGAGGGAAAGCTTCTGCCGCTTCTACGTACACCCGGTCTCGGGCGTGCTCCACGCGAACCCGTTTCGCGACCGGCACCTCCGGCAACCCATACTGGGGCGGCCTGTAGGGGAAGCCTAGCCGCGTCGCCCGCCGCCTTTATGGGCAGTTTCCCCGCTGGCTAAGCCGACGCGCAAGGCCTAGACTTGCCGCAACTAAAGAAAGAACAGGGCCGATCGAACAACGGGGGACGACACATGCAATGGGTCATCGACTGCCTGTCGGGGTTCCTGGGCTTTCTGTGCCGGGTATTCGGCGTCACGCCGAAGGAAATTCGCGAGGAGCAGGATCGAAACCCCTCGCCCTCGCGCGAGGGGTGACTGCCATGACGGCATGTCGCGCGCCCATTGCCCTGGCCGCTGCGCTGCTGGCCGCGCTCGCAGCCGCGGCGGCCCATGCCGATGCCATCGACGGCGACTGGTGCGGCCCGGACGGGCGGCACGTGGCGATCCAGGGGCCGCGCATCGTCACCCCCGCTGGCAACCAGATCACCGGGGACTACACGCGCCACAGTTTCGTCTATGTCGCCCCGGCCAAGGAACGCGACGCGGGCCAGCCCGTCGCGATGCAACTCCTCAACGAGGAGAATGTGCGGGTGACGCCCAGGCCGGGCGCCGCCGCCGAGATCTGGCAGCGCTGCAAGGCCCAGCCGACGTCGTAAGGTCGCTGCCGGCGCCGGGGATCGCGCGCGCGGCAGAAAACGCCGACTTGACGAATATCGCCGATCGCGTAGTGTTTCGCGCCATGACACCGCGTTTTCTCGCTCTGGACCTGCGACTGCGCCGACTGTGAGCCTGCTCACAGAGGTCGGCCGCGCCTGATTTCCGCGGCCAAAGTCGAAACCGGATCAGAGCCTTACGTGTCATGACCTCCCGATTTGCCCGCCCCGGCACCACCGCGAACGCCGCCCTTCTTCTGGGCCTGGCGCTGCTGTCGCTGCGACTTAGCACCGGCCGCCGGCGCCCCTAGGGGCATCCCGTCGGCCGCTAGAGCGCCGACCCCAGGCGCGCCCGATCCCCGAATAACGACCCAGGCCGAGCGCCCCCGCGGCGCCTGCCCGAGCCCCAAGGAACCGCCCGATGTCCATGCTCAAGAATGCCGCCCAGAAGTACACCGCCTTCCCGCCCGTCGCGATCGCCGACCGACGATGGCCGGGCCAGACCATTACCCGGCCGCCGATCTGGTGTTCGGTCGACCTGCGCGACGGCAACCAGGCCCTGGTCGAACCGATGGACGCCGAGCGCAAAGCGCGCATGTTCAAGATGCTGGTCGAGATCGGCTTCAAGGAGATCGAGGTCGGCTTTCCGGCCGCCTCGCAGACCGATTTCGACTTCGTGCGCCAGCTCATCGACGAGAAGATGATCCCGGACGACGTCACCATCCAGGTGCTGACCCAGGCGCGTGACGAGCTGATCGACCGCACCTTCGAGTCGCTGAAGGGCGCGCGCCGGGCGATCCTGCATCTCTACAACTCGACCTCGACGCTGCAGCGTCGCGTGGTCTTCGGCCTCGACGAGAGGGGCATCGTCGACATCGCGGTCAAGGGCGCCAACCGCGTGAAGCGCAACGCCGCGGCGATGAAAGGCACCGAGATCGTCTACCAGTACTCGCCCGAGAGCTTCACCGGCACCGAGCTGGAATTCGCGCGCGAGATCTGCGGCGCGGTCGCCGAGGTGTTCGAGCCGACGCCGGCCAAGAAGATGATCTTCAACCTGCCGGCCACGGTCGAGATGTCCTCGCCCAACGGCTATGCCGACCAGATCGAGTGGTGCCACCGCAACTTCAAGTACCGCGACAGCTTCATCCTGAGCCTGCACCCGCATAACGACCGCGGCACCGGCGTGGCGGCGGCCGAGCTCGGTGTCATGGCCGGCGCCGAGCGCATCGAGGGCACGCTGTTCGGCAATGGCGAGCGCACCGGCAATGTCTGCGCCGTCACCCTGGCACTCAATCTCTACAGCCAGGGCGTCGACCCGAAGCTCGACTTCTCGGACATCGACGCGATCCGGCGCACGACCGAGTACTGCAACCAGATCCCGGTGCATCCGCGCCATCCTTATGGCGGCGACCTGGTGTTCACCGCGTTTTCGGGCTCGCACCAAGACGCGATCAAGAAGGGTTTCGACGCGCTGAAGGCCAGCAACTCGAAGCAGTGGGAAGTGCCCTATTTGCCGATCGACCCGGCCGATCTCGGCCGCAGCTACGAGGCGATCATCCGCATCAACAGCCAAAGCGGCAAGGGCGGCATCGCCTATCTTCTGAAGACCGACCACGGGCTCGACCTGCCGCGCAAGCTGCAGATGGAGTTCTCCAAGACCATCCAGGCGATCGCCGATACGACGGGCAAGGAGATCGGCAGCGAGCTGATCTGGACCACCTTCAAGTCGGAGTACCTGGACCGCGAGGCGCCGGTGCGCTTCGTCGACCACAAGTCCTGGCCCGACCCGGCGCATCCCGGGCGGCGCGCGATCGAGGCCGAGATCGTCGACAAGGGCAAGACCCGCAAGGTCGAGGGCGGCGGCAACGGGCCGATCGCGGCCTATGTCGACGCGCTGGCGAAGCATGCCGGCGTGGCGATCAAGGTCAGCGACTATCACGAGCACGCGACCGGCCACGGCGCCGACGCCACGGCGGTCACCTATATCGAGGCCGAGACCGCCGACGGCCGCACGGTCTGGGGCGTCGGCATGGACCCGGACATCGTGACCGCGTCGCTGAAGGCCGTGACCTGCGCGGCCAACCGGGCGGTTTCGGCCTGATCTCGGCCGCATCTGGGCCGCGATGGCGCTGGAACGGCGGGGCCACTAGACTGGCGGCCCCGCCGTTCCCAGCTCCAGGATTGCCATGACCGAGAACGCCCTCGACCTGCTCCACGACCTGATCGCCCGCGCCAAGCGCGCCGGGGCGGATGCGGCCGACGTCATCCTGGTGCGGTCGGAATCCCTCAGCCACGCGCGGCGCCTGGGCAAGCTGGAGAAGCTGGAGCGATCGGAGAGCCGCGACCTGGGCCTGCGCGTCTTCATCGGCAAGCGCCAGGCAATCGTCGCCACCACCGACACCGCGCCGAAGACCCTGGACGAGATCGCGGCGCGCGCCGTGGCGATGGCCAGGGTGGTGCCCGAGGACCCGTTCTGCGGCCTGGCCGATCCCGACCAGATCTTCACCGGCGTGCCCCTGGACCTCGACCTGAACGACCCCAGCGAGCCGTCGACCGAGCGCATGATCCAGATGGCCCAGGCGGCCGAGGACGCGGCGATGGCGGTCAAGGGGGTGAGCAACTCCGAGGGCGCCGAGGCGGGCTGGGGCCGCACCACGGTGGCGCTGGCCGCCTCCAACGGGTTCAGCGGCGGCTACGCCGTGTCGCGCCATAGCCTGTCGGTCTCGGTGCTGGCCGGCGAGGGCACCGCCATGGAGCGCGACTACGATTTCAGCTCCACGGTCCATGCCAGCGACCTGGACGATGCGACGAAGTTGGGCACCAACGCCGGCGAGCGCGCGGTGAAGCGCCTCAACCC
>JAEULC010000399.1 GCA_016792605.1 Rhodospirillales bacterium | reverse complement strand
GCCCTTCCCCAACGAGCAGGCGGCGCGCGCGGCGAACAACGGCGCCTATCCGCCCGACCTGTCGCTGATGGTCAAGGCGCGCGAGGGCGGCGCCGACTACGTGCACGCGCTCTTGACCGGCTACGCCAACCCGCCGGCCGGCGTCACCGTGCCCGACGGGATGAACTACAACACCTACTTTCCGGGCCACATGATCGCCATGGCCGCGCCGCTGAGCGATGGCGCCGTGACCTACGCCGACGGCACCAAGGCGACCCCGTCGCAGATGGCCGAGGACGTCTCCGCCTTCCTCGCCTGGACGGCGGAGCCGGAGCTCGAGGCGCGCAAGCGCATGGGCGTGAAGGTGATCCTGTTCCTGTTCGTGCTGAGCGGCCTGCTCTATGCCGTGAAGCGCAAGGTCTGGAAGGGCGTCCACTAGGCGCTTCCGGCCGACCGAGCTGGCGAAGGGCGGGTCCTAGGATCCGCCCTTCGCGTTTCCGGGCCTCAACGCAGCAGCCAAACCTTGTCGCCGACCGTGACCCAGCCGGGGGTCTCCGCCGAGGCATAGGCGCCGACGCAGTTCTCTGCCTGGGCAACCACGGCCTTGAGCACATCGGGGTCGCGCGCCGCCGTGTCCGGGTCGATGGTCACCATCGAGCAGCGGTCGATGCGCTTGTTGACCCGGAGCGCCGGCCCGCCGGCATTGCCGAAGGCGAGGCGGCCGTTGACCCACTGGGCCTCGCGATGCGCCGCGTCGGGGCCGGCGTCGATCACGATGTTCGCGCGGTAGCGCCTGGGCTCGCCGCCCGCGGGCACGACGGCGCCGATCGCGGCCGGCGTGGCGGTGGTCATGACCGAGACCGGCAGGCTGTCGAAGATGCCGCGCCCGACCTGGATCAGGCCCAGCCTGCCGCCGGCCTCCTGTTCCAGCCGCTGACGCAGCGCGGGCGCATGCAGGTCGAGCGCGCCGCCCTCCGGCAGGCCGACCTGGATCGGCGATTTCCGCAGGTTGGCAGGGTCGTCGTAGCGTGGGGCATAGCGCAGCAGCGCCGACGCCCGCCTTCCGGTCAGCCACGGAAAGCGCGAGCGGTCGCCGTCGAGCACGAAGGCGTGGCGGCGGTCGCCGTCCAGGCCGTTCCAGGTAAGCTCGGCCCGCTCCAGCGATTCGCCCCGCATCGACTTCACCGGGTAGCGCCAGACCGCGACGACCTCGCCCACCAGTTCGCCCCGACTGCCGCTCATCTATCCGTCCCCGCAATTGATAATTCGCGCGGAAGCCAGGATAGTACGGCCCGCATCCACGCGGAGAATTTCATGGCATCGGACAATCGCCGGCCCGGCACCCCGCCCGTCATTGGCGTGATCGGCGGCAGTGGCGTCTACAACATCGACGGCCTGACCAACGTCGAATGGAAGCGGGTCGCGTCGCCCTTCGGCATGCCGTCGGACGATCTGTGCTTCGGCGAGCTGAACGGCCAGAAGATCGTGTTCCTGCCGCGCCACGGCCGCGGACATCGCGTGCCGCCGTCGGAGTTGAACTTCCGCGCCAATATCGACGTCATGAAGCGCGCCGGCGTCACCGAGATCATCTCGGTCAGCGCCTGCGGCTCCTTGCGCGAGGAATACGCGCCGGGCCATTTCGTCATCGTCGACCAGTTCATCGACCGTACCTTCGCGCGGAACAAGAGCTTCTTCGGGTCAGGCCTCGTCGCGCATGTGGCGATGGCCGACCCGGTCTGCTCGCGCCTCGGCGACCACATCGAGGCGGCGGCGAAGGAGATCGGCATTCCCTACACGCGCGGCGGCACCTACATGGTGATGGAGGGGCCGCAGTTCTCGACGCGGGCCGAAAGCGAGCTCTACCGCTCCTGGGGCTGCTCGGTGATCGGCATGACCAACATGCCCGAGGCCAAGTTGGCTCGCGAAGCCGAGATGTGCTACGCGACCGTCGCCATGGTCACGGACTACGACTGCTGGCACGAAGAGCATGACGACGTCTCGGTCGAGCTCGTCATCAAGGTCCTGCTCGAGAACGCGGACAAGGCGCGCTCGCTGGTGAAATGCACCGCGCCGAAGCTGCACGACCGCACCGCAAGCTGCCACGCCGGCTGCCACACCGCGCTGGACACCGCGATCATCACCGCGCCCGACCAGCGCGATCCGGCGATGGTGATGAAGCTCGACGCGGTGGCCGGACGGGTGCTGGGCGGAAAGTAGCTACCGCGCGGCGGCCGCCGCTTTCGGCGCAGTCACGGGCCGGCGCGGCTGGCGCAGGTGGTCGAGGCCGCGGAACTCTACGAACGCGGTGGACAGCGCCCAGAGATGGTCGCCGTAGAGAAACGGAGCGAAAGGCTCGACGCCGGCGATCGGCAGCGGCGCGATCTCGGCATCGGCCCGCGGCTCGTAGAAGAACGGGATGGAGCACCGCTCGCGGCCCGGGCTCAGGACGCGATGCTCGGTGGCGCGGATGCGGCCCCCGGTCCAGCGTTCCAGCACCTTGCCGAAATTGACCGCGAGCGTGCCTTCGCGCGGTGGCACATCCACCCACGACCCGTCTGCGGCCCGGGCCTGCAATCCCTCGACCCCGTCTTGCGCCAGAAGGGTGACGAAGCCCGAATCGACATGCGGCCGGCCGGTGAACTGGCGGCGCACGCCTTCATGCGTGGTCCACAGTACCTCGGGGTTCGTCGCGGCGACGATCGCCTCGGGGCGCAGCGGATAGCGCGTCAGGCGCAGCGTCGAGATGCCGCCCTGGAAGGCCGCGTCGAAGGTGGAATCGGGCAGGCCAAGGCCGCGCGCGATCGATTCCATCAGCCGCGCGCCGGTGCGCTGCATGGCGCGGTAGTAGTCCGCGGCGACAAGGCGCCAGCCCGGCAGCACCGCCTCGGCCGGCAGCGGCGTCGCGCCGCAGAGCACGTCGCTTTCGTCCACGGCCACGGCGCCGTAGGCGAGGTCCGGGCCCATGTCGATGCCTTCCTTGTAGGTCGAATCGCCGCTCTGCAGCGGGAACCAGCCGCGATAGACGTTGGGGTGGGCGGGATCGAACTTCTGCCGCCACAGCTTGCGCGATTCCGCCGCCGGCAGGTCGAGGATGCGCAGCAGCGCGCGCCGCGCCTCGGGGCCGATCGGCACGTCGGCCGGCA
>JAEULC010000326.1 GCA_016792605.1 Rhodospirillales bacterium | reverse complement strand
CATCGGCACGGTTGTATGGGTGCCGGTGCCGCCCGCGGCCTCGGTGATCGCCGCGCGCATTTCCTTGTTGATGCGGATGAAGGTCGCGTCGCGCGAGCCCCAGTCGTGCAGCATCGCCGTCTTGACGGTCTTCGAGGTGGTCAGCGGCCCCGGCGTCAGGAGCAGCGGATCGCCGGTCTCGGAAGCGGCGGCGACGGGCAGGCGGGCATTCGGCATGGGATCGTCCTATGGGCTGGTTGATCGTGGGCGGGTGATCGTCCGGCCGAGTATAGGAGCCGAGGATAGGGGTGGCTCGACTGATCGTTCAAATATATAGTTATTATACGTACTATCGGCCAAACTGATATCAGTTCGGTGACGGATTCGGGACCTCCCGATGAACGCGACCCAGCTCAAGGCCTTCCACGCCGTCGCCCGCCAGGGCAGCTTCACCCGGGCCGCCCGGGCCGAGGGCTTAAGCCAGCCCAACCTGTCAGGCCAGGTGAAGGCGCTGGAGGAGGCCTATGGCGTCCGGCTGTTCGAGCGCCGGGGCAGGGGGGTCGAGCTCAGCGAGCTGGGGCGGAAGCTCTACGCCATCACCGACCGCCTCTACGCGCTCGAGGACGAGGCCCAGGCGCTGCTGGCGGGGTCGAAGGCGCTGACCATCGGCCATCTGCGCATCGCGGCGGACAACGCGATCCATGCCATGCCGATCATGGCCGAGCTCAAGCGCCGCCATTCAGGCGTCTCCCTGTCGCTCGCCATCGGCAATTCCGAGGCCGTGCTGCGCCAGCTCGCGGACTACCATGCCGATGTCGGAGTCACGGCCAAGCGTCCGTCCGAGCCGCGCTTTCATGCCATTGCGTACCGCCGCGACCGGCTGATCGTGTTCGTGCCGCGCGCCCATCCGCTCGCCGGACGCGAGAGCCTTGGCGTGCGCGAGCTGGAGGGCGTCGACATGGTCCTGCGCGAACCGGGGTCGGTGACCCGCGCGGTGTTCGAGCGCGCCATGGCCGAGGCCGGGGTGCGCGTCGGCGCGATCATGGACATCGACGGGCGCGAGGCGGTGCGCGAGGCCGTGGGATCCGGCCTCGGCATCGGCGCCGCCTTCGCGCGCGAATTCGTGCCGGACGACCGTTTCGTCGCCATTCCCGTGCCCGACGCGGCCTTCGATGTCGGCGAGTACGTGGTGTGCCTGGAGGAGCGACTGCGACTTACCGCCGTGCGCGCCTTCATGCGCATCGCGCAGGAAATGGCGGAGTGAATGGCGGAGCAGATACGTAAATCTGCAGATCGCGGATGGATAGTTGCGCCCCCGCGGCAAACGAGGCGATGATTGATCTAGAGCCCAGGCAATGGGGCGCAGGGGAAACGCATCGCATGGTCGAGCTGATCATCGAGCATTGGCGGAACCTGGACGGCAGCAGCCAGTATCTCTGGTCGCTGTGGCGCGACGGCAAGCGCATCGGCGTCAGCCGGCCGACCGAGACCCAGGACGGCGCCGAGCAGCAGGGCATGGACTGGTGCCTGCGCTCCACCGGCGTGGGGCCGGACCGCGTGACCCGGCTCTGAGCCCAGTCGGCAGGCCCCGGCCGGCGCGCGCTCGTGGTTAAGTCTCTGTGCAGCTCGAAGCCGCGCGTTACCAGAGGGTTAAGCCTGTTCTTTCGGCTGCCTTGATCCTCTGTTAAGCGTACCTACATAGGATGAGGCGGTGCCACTTGGGCCGCTGGTGTCGAAAGCGCCGTTCTGGCGGTTCGATCGATGTCCAAAGGCCGAACTCGCTCATCGGAGGAGACTAGGTGGCCATGACGAGATTGTCGCTGTTCAACAGCCCGTTGCTGCTGGGTTTCGACCACGTGGAGCGCATGCTCGACCGGGTCGGGAAATCCGCGGCCGAAGGCTACCCGCCCTACAACATCGAGCAGATCGGGCCGCAGGGCTTGCGCATCACGCTGGCCGTGGCCGGCTTCCGCGAGGACGATCTGACGGTGCAGATCGAGGACAACCAGCTCGTCGTGCGCGGCCGGCAGGTCCAGGACGAGGACCGGGTGTTCCTGCATCGCGGCATCGCCGCGCGACAGTTCCAGCGCAGCTTCATCCTGGCCGAAGGCCTGGAGGTCACCGCGGCCAAGCTGGAACACGGATTGCTTCACATCGACATGGTGCGGCCGCAGCCGGAGACCCGGGTGCGCACCGTGAAGATCGCCGGCGCCGGGACGAATGGCGGCGGGCAGGGTTCGGGCAACGGCTCGGTTTCCCTGGCTGTCGGCTCGGGCCCCGCGGGCTCCGGGGCGCGGAAGGCCTAGGCGGCGCGGAATAGCAGGGCACCCCGGCGCGTTGCCAATGGGGGTGCGGCGGCAGAGGTTCGGTCCCATGTGGGGATTCGATCAAGGAAGGTTCGGTATGAACACGCAGGAAATTGAGAAGCTGAAGTCGATCTCCACCGGCGACCTTGCCACGCTCGGCATGAATCAGATGGTCTACCTGCGCCGGCAGACCCAGAACGACCAGGTCTTCTGGTCGATCCACGCCGCCGACGGCACCGAGATGGCGCGTCTCGCCGACCGCCAGACGGCGCTCGCCGCCTGCCTCCAGCACGAGCTGGAGCCGGTCAGCATTCATTGACGAGCAACGACCGCCCGGGCCGGGCGGTCCGGTCTCAGGCCGCGTGGCTGGTAGGCGCGTCGGCCAAGAGGGCATAGAGGGCGTCGCTCGACGCCGATCCCCGCAGCTTTTCGCAGAACCCGCGGTCGCGCAGCAGGCGCGACACGCGCGCCAGCGCCTTCAGGTGGTCGGCGCCGGCCGACTCGGGCGCCAGCAGCAGGAAGATCAGGTCCACCGGCTGCTCATCGATCGCGTCGAAGTCGATCGGGGTCTCCAGGCGGGCGAACATGCCGTAGAGCCGGTCGAGCTGGGGCAGCTTGCCGTGCGGGATGGCGATGCCGTGGCCGACTCCGGTCGTGCCCAGCTTCTCGCGCTCCAGCAGCACCTCGAACACGGCGCGCTCGTGCAGGCCGGTCATCGCCGCGGCGCGCTTGGCCAGTTCCTGCAGCGCCTGCTTCTTCGATGCGACCTTCATGCGGGCAATGACGCGGTCCGGCGTCAGCAAATCACTGATATCCATTGGCTCTTTGTCGCCCCCGTGGTTTCGATTCACCGGACGCCGCTGTAATTCTACTACCGAACGCAATCCAAACACTTAACGCACCGGGAAGCCGGGCGTGCCCAGTTCCTCGATGCCGAAAGCCAGCTTCAAACCGCTGCCAGGGTTGTCGTCGTTGATCCTGAACCTCTGTTCCAGACGCCGTCACGTCGACGCCTGTCGCTCGACGGCGGGAGGGCCGCCACTTGGCTGGCCGATGTCCCGCCGGGGCCGGTGTCCCCGGCCCGAACGCGGCGCACCTTAGTTAGGGCCCCGATTCGTGTCAATACGGGTCCCACCCCCGGGAAATCAGCCCCGGTGGATATCTAACTTGCTGACAATAATGACTTTTCCCGCTTGCGCTGGACCGAGGACGGGATCCGCATGGCCTCGCGGTACTTGGCCACCGTGCGGCGCGCGATATCCACGCCCTGGCCTTTCAGGATCTCGACGATACGGTCGTCGGACAGGATGTCCTGGGCGGCCTCGGCGTCGATCAGGGCCTTGATCCGGAAGCGCACCGCCTCGGCCGAATGCGCCTCGCCGCCGGCCGAACTCGCAATCGCCGAGGTGAAGAAGTACTTGAGCTCGTAGAGGCCGCGCGGCGTCTGCATGTACTTGTTCGTCGTCACCCGGCTGACCGTGCTCTCGTGCATCTCGATCGCCTCGGCGATGTCGCGCAGGATCAGCGGGCGCAGGTGGCTGACGCCGTGGCGGAAGAAGGCGTCCTGCTGGCGCACGATCTCGGTGGCGACGCGCAGGATGGTCGTCGCGCGCTGGTGCAGCGACTTGACCAGCCAGTTCGCCGCCTGGAAGCGCTCGGTCAGGTACTCCTTGTCGGTCTTGCTGAGGTTGTCGCGGTGGACCTTGGCGTAGTAGCGCTGGTTCACCAGCACGCGCGGCAGGGTCTCCGCGTTCAGCTCGACCAGCCAGCCGCCGTTGGACTGGGCGCGCATCAGGATGTCCGGCGTGATCGGCTGGGCGATCTCGTGGTCGAAGACGCTGGCCGGGCGCGGGTTCAGCGCCTTGATCTCGGCCACCATCTCCTGCAGGTCCTCGTCGTCGACGCCGCAGACCCGCTTCAGGGCGGCGACGTCGCGCTTGGCAAGCAGCGGCAGGTTGGCCAGCAGCGCCATCATCGCCGGGTCCAGCCGGTCGCGCTCGGCGAGCTGCAGCGCCAGGCACTCGGCCAGGTCGCGGGCGAAGATCCCGGGCGGGTCGAAGCGCTGGACCTTCTGCAGCACCGTCTCCACGCGCTCGGCCGGGCAGCCCAGCAGGGTGGCGATGTCGTCGACCGAGCCGGTCAGGTAGCCGCGCTCGTCGAGGGAATCCAGGAGCTGCACCCCGATCACCCGGTCGGCGGGATCGGGCAGGTCGACGTTGAGCTGCTCGGTCAGGTGCTCGCGCAGGCTGCGCTCGCGGCCCACGGTCTCGGCGACGCTGCGTTCGTCGCCCTCGAAGTCGCCGCGGCCGCTGTTCTGGCGCCAGTTGGTCTGGTCGACGCGCTCGCCGTCGTCGTCGAAATCGTTCTCGTTCCAGCCGTCGCCCTCGACCGCCGCCGCGGTCTCGGTCGCGACAGGATCGGCGGCCTCGGTGGCGCCGCCGTCGGCCGCGCTCGCCACCGGCGCCTCGCCGTCGCCGGGCGCGGCCACCGTCATGTCGCCGGCATCGGGTCCCGGGCCCTCGTCGCGCTCGAGCAGCGGGTTCTGTTCCAGCTCGCCCTCGACATAGGCGGACAGCTCGATGTTCGACAGCTGCAGCAGCTTGATTGCCTGCTGCAGTTGCGGCGTCATCACCAGCGTCTGGCTTTGGCGCAGGTCTAGGCGCGGAGCGAGGGCCATCGTCGTGGTTCCGTTCTGCCCCAGCTACAGGGAGAACCGGTCTCCCAGATAGACGCGGCGAACGTCGGTGTTCGCCACGATCTCCGCCGGACGGCCTTCCATCAGCACGCGCCCTTCATGGATGATGTAGGCGCGGTCCACGATGTCCAATGTCTCCCTGACGTTGTGATCGGTGATGAGCACGCCGATGCCGCGTTCGCACAGGTGCGACACCAGCTCGCGGATGTCCCTGACCGCGATCGGATCGATGCCCGCGAAGGGCTCGTCCAGCAAAATGAAGCTGGGCTTCGACGCCAGCGCGCGCGCGATCTCGCAGCGCCGCCGCTCGCCGCCCGACAGCGCCAGCGCGGGGGTGCGGCGCAGGTGCGAGATGTTGAACTCGGCCAGGAGCTCGTCGAGCCGCGGCTCGCGCAGCTCCGAGCGCGGCTCGATCACTTCAAGCACCGAGCGGATGTTCTGCTCGACCGTCAGGCCGCGGAAGATCGACGCCTCCTGCGGCAGGTAGCCGATGCCCAGGCGCGCGCGGCGGTACATCGGCAGGTCCGAGATGTCGGTGCCGTCGAGGATGATCGTACCGTAGTCCGGCGAGATCAGCCCGGTGATCATGTAGAAGCAGGTCGTCTTGCCGGCGCCGTTCGGGCCCAGGAGCCCGACCGCCTCGCCGCGGTTCACGTTCAGGCTGACGTCGCGCACGACGGGGCGGTTCTTGAAGCGCTTGCCCAGGTTGTTGGCCTGCAGCCCGGCATTCTCGGCAACCAAGCGCGGGCGCGGCGCGCGTTCGCGCTGGACCGGCGCCAGGGGAATCGGGGCGGAGGCCGCGGGCGCTTCGGGCGACGGCGCGCGCGCCGCGGGCTCGGCCGGCGGCGGCGGCGCGGCGGGGACGGCGGGCCTTGGCTGGACGGCCGCCGGTGCCGCCGGCTTGGCTGCCGGAGCA
Source organism: Rhodospirillales bacterium (assembly GCA_016792605.1). Classification (GTDB taxonomy): domain Bacteria; phylum Pseudomonadota; class Alphaproteobacteria; order JAEULC01; family JAEULC01; genus JAEULC01. The sequence continues at coordinate 343 of JAEULC010000326.1, read as the reverse complement.
GGTTGCGGCGCCGGCACAGGTGGCGGCGTCGGGGCGGGCTGCGGCGCCGGGATGGGCGATGTCGGCGCGGCCGCGGCGGGCTTGGCCCGGACCGGCGCCGGGTCGGTGTCAGTCACGGAGCGGCGGCGGCCGCGCTGGTCGCGGCGCGGGCGCGGCTCGCTCTGGAACAGGCCGAAGAGGTCCTTGAGGCCCATGCTACTGTCCCGGCTTCGGCGGCAGGCGCGGCCGCGACGGATCGTCGGTCGCCGCGGCGCGGCGGGTGTCGTCGAGCTGCTGGCCGGCGCCGGTCGGCTGCTCGGGCTTGCTCGGCGCGAACATGCCCCGCACGCGGCCGCCGCCGGCG
>JAEULC010000307.1 GCA_016792605.1 Rhodospirillales bacterium | reverse complement strand
GGCTGGCCCTTCTTCCTGGCGCTCGGCCTCGGCGCGGCGCAGCTCGCCTGGCAGGCCGGGACCCTGGACATCGACGACCCGCGGGACTGCCTCAGGAAGTTCCGCAGCAACCGGGATTTCGGACTCATCGTGCTGGCCGGGCTTATACTCGGGCATGTCGTCGGCTGACCAGCCGCAGCTTCAATCGGGAGGCTTGGTTCATGGGCACTACCGCCTGGATCGTCCTCGGCGTCCTCGCCGTGGTCCTGCTGTACGCGATACTGCTCTACAACGGGCTCATCGCCGGCCGGAACCAGGTCGAGGCGGCGTGGCGGCAGATCGACGTGCAGCTGAAGCGGCGGCGCGACCTGGTGCCGAACCTAGTCGAAGCGGTGAAGGGCTACATGGCGCATGAGCGCGAGACGCTCGACGCCGTGATCCGGGCGCGCAACGCCGCGGTCGGCGCCGCCGACGGCCCGCGCGAGGGCCAGATCCAGGCCGAGGCGGCGCTTTCGGGCTCGCTCGGCCGGCTCTTCGCCCTGTCGGAATCCTATCCCGACCTGAAGGCGAACCAGAACGTCCTGCAGCTCCAGGAGGAGCTGAGCAGCACGGAGAACAAGATCGCCTTCGCGCGCCAGCACTACAACGACTCGGTGATGGCGCAGAACACGCGGGTCGAAAGCTTTCCTGCCGTGCTGGTCGCGGGCTCGATGGGCTTCGGCAAGCACCCCTATTTCGAGGTCGAGGAGCAGGACCGCGCCGTGCCGCAGGTGAAGCTGCGCTAGATGACCAACGGCCCCTGGGGCGGCCCCCGGGCCGGCGGGGATCCGCCGCCGGAAGCGGCGGCGCCCGTCCACCTGACCCGCACGGACTTCGCCGCCGCCATCGCCCGCAACAAGCGCAACACCGAGATCCTGTGCGCGGTCTTGACCCTGGTCGGCGTCGTCCTGGGCGCGGCGGTCGGCTGGACGTTTCCGCTCCTGTTCGAGGCGCCGCTGGCGGTCGCCAACAAGACCGCGCTCGGGGCCGCGGCCTTCATGCTGGTGTTCAGCCTGGTGTGGACGCTGATCGCCACGAGCTTCGGCGACCGCATGGTGCTGGGCCTGACCGGCGCCCGCGAGATCCCCCGGGACGAGGCGCCCGTGCTGCACAACGTGGTCGAGGAAATGGCGATCGCCGCCGGCCTGCCCAAGCCGCGCGTCGCGATCGTCGAGACCGAGGCGCTCAACGCGTTTGCCACCGGCACGCGCCCGGACAACGCCGCCATCGCGGTCACCCGCGGGCTCCTGAACCAGCTCAATCGCGACGAGCTGCAGGGCGTGGTGGCGCACGAGATGGGCCACGTCGCCAACAACGACGTGCTCTACATGACCTCGGTCGGCGTGCTGGTCGGCCTGATCGTCGTGGTCAGCGAGCTGGCGCTGCGCGGCGCACGCTTCTCGCGCAGCGGCAGCAGCAGCCGCAAGAGCGGCGGCGGGCTCGTGATCGTCGCCATCATCGTGCTGGTCGCGATCGGCCTCCTGTCGCCGCTCGCCGCGCGCGCAGTGCAGATGGCCGTGTCGCGCCAGCGCGAGTTCATGGCCGACGCCACCTCGGTGAAGCTGACGCGCAACCCGCTGGGCCTGATCGGGGCGCTGCGCAAGCTCGACCAGGCGCCGGTGCGCTGGGACACCGCCAGCAAGGCCGTGCAGCACCTGTTCATCGTCAACCCGTTCAAGAAGTTCGGCGAGAAGGCCTCGGCCCTGATGGCAACCCATCCCTCGGTGGAGCAGCGCATCCAGCGCCTGCAGAACCTTGGCTGACCAGGCGCCGAGAGCGGACGCGGACCCGGAGGGCTTCATCCGCGCCTGGACCGGGCTGGAGTCGCCGTCGCTGGTGCCGGAACTGAGGCTGCACCTGGCCGGGCCGGTGACGCCGCTGTGGGAGGCGACGGAGAGGACGCTGGCGGAGAAGGCACTGCCGCCGCCCTACTGGGCCTTTGCCTGGCCCGGCGGGCAGGCGATCGCGCGCCACGTGCTGGACAACCCCACGCTGGTCAGGGGTAAGCGCGTGCTCGACTTCGCGGCCGGCAGCGGAGTCGTGGGCATCGCCGCGGCCAAGGCGGGCGCCAAGCGAATCACCGCGACCGAACTCGACCCCCTGGCGCTGGTCGCGATCCGGCTCAACGCCCTCGCCAACGGCGTGGCGGTGGATGCGATCGACCGCGACGTGACGACGCACGACAGCGAGGACGACGTCATCCTGGCCGGCGACGTGTGCTACGAGCGGGCGATGGCCGAGGCAGTGTGGCCCTGGCTGCAAACCCAGGCAAGGCGCGGCGTTGCGGTGCTCCTGGCCGATCCGGGGCGCGCCTATGCGCCGCGCACGGGCCTGGTCGAGCTGGCGCGCTACCGCGTGCCGACGAGCCTGGAGCTGGAGGACCGGCTGGAGCGCGAGACGGTGGTCTATCGCGTCGCCGGCTAGGCCCGGGCCGAATCGCTTGAGCCACTTACCTCGATCCGTATAGTGGCGCCATGCCAAGCTCCATTGCCCTCTACAAGACCATCCTCGACACGTTCCAGGCGCCGGTATCGCGCTTCGACTGCGGCCGGAAATGCGCGCCGCTGAACGAAGGCACGCCGGTGTGCTGCGACGTCGAGCACGCCATCCCGCTCGTCGACAAGCACGAGTGGCTGCTCCTGAAGTCGCGCACCGACCTGTGGCGGCCCTACCGCGCGCGCGACGAGCAGGCGAAGAAGGAGCTGGCCGACAAGCACCGCGACTGCCGCGCGGTCGAGTGCAAGGGCTTCATGTTCTGCGAGCGCGACAACCGCTCGCTCGCCTGCCGCGCCTTCCCGTTCTTCCCCTACATCACCAAGGACGACGAGCTGATCGGCCTGTCGGTGTTCTGGGACTTCGCCGACCGCTGCTGGGTGCAGAGCAACCTGCAGATCGTCGAGCCGGCCTTCGTCAAGGAATGCATCGCCGCCTACGAGCTGCTGTTCGACAGCGATGCGGCCGAGCGCAAGGCCAACCGCGACCATTCCGCCGCGATGCGCCGCGCCTTCACGCGCATGGACCGCCTGATCCCCCTGCTCGGCCGCAACGGCGAGTATCTCGGGATCGAGCCGCGCACCCACAAGGTGCGCAAGGCGCACTGGCGCGAATACGGCCGGAACGAGACCTTCAAGGACGAGAAGCCGGCGCCCGCCGCGAAACGCTAGGAGCTCACTTCGGCTTCAGGCTGCGCGCCAGCGCCTGCAGCTCGGCCAGGGCCGAATCCAGGCGGCGTTCCGGCGCCATCGCCTGCACCACGTAGCTGCTCTTCGCGCCGAAGGCCATGACGACGAAGACGCGGCGCTGCTCGCCCTTCGCGTTGCGCCCCTGGCCCATCATCTCGAGCGCCGGCATGCCGGCCACGGTCGTGACCTTGGGCGGATCCAGCAGCTCGATCTGCACGTTCTTCTGCGCGAAGAGGTGCTGGCGCGCAAACATCTCGCGCTGCTCCGGCTTGGCCGGAACCTGCGGCACCATGCCGGCCCAGGCCGTGATGTCGTCGGTCACGCCGACCGGCGGCAGCGGCGATTCCTTGAGCATGACCTGGCGGTCGCCGACCGCCTGCCGGTAGGTGAAGCGCGCCGGCGGGCTGATCGTGAAGGGCAGCCGCAGCATCGGATCGGCCGGGGCCGCCGCGATGCGCACGCCGGCCAGCAGCTTCTTGACCTGGTCGGGCGGCAAGGCCGAATTCGTCCCCTGGCTCACATTGACCACGACCGTGGCGGTGAGGTCGCGCTGCCCCACGACCAGCGTCCAGACGTCGACGGGCGTCTTCTCGTGCATGCGCCGCGCCTGGGCGAGCGTGTGCTCGTAGGGAAATCCGTCCAGGCGGTGGACCTGTACAAGCTCCATGCCGCCCTTCTTCCATACCTCCGCCTGCTGCACCGCGTTGCGCACGGACCTGAACTTGTCGACCGGCAGCTCGGCGACGACGATCGAGGCGCCGGCGCGCCGGTTGACGAAGCCCGCGGCGTCGGACGAAGGCTCGAAGCCGGGCGGCGGGGAGAGGGCGATCCGCGTGCCGCCCACGGTCGGCGGGTCGGCAGCCCGCGTCGGACCCGCGACGGCGGCAAGCACCAGCGCGGCCGCAGCAACAGCGAGCTTCAGGCGCATCGTTTCCCTCCGCAGCCCCCTTGCCGGGCGCTGCGGGAGAACTCTATCAGGCGTAGAGAAACGTGCCCAGCACCACCCAGCGCCGCGCCGCCTTGTCCGCACCCTTCAGCCGCTGTAGGGGCGTGGTGTAGTGCCAGAAGGGCAGGCGGTAGACGCTGATCCCACCCAGCGTGTTGACGTCCACCATGTCCGAGAAATGCGCCCCGTGCTTGCCCATCGGGGCATATACCAGGAATTGCCGCGCCAGGCCGGGCGAGCCCAGGCTCAGATGCAGGTCGATATAGCCGTGGCGGGCGTGCTCGTCCTCGGGATGGTGGTCGGTGTGTGGGCCGGAATAGTCGCCCGGCCCGTAGCGCAGCACCTGACGGCCGCCATCCGGATCGAGCGCCCGGCCGGCGACGGCCTCGGCGAAGCCGCGCCAGGTGTCGCTGCCGGTCATCGCCAGGAGACCGATCCGCTCCGCCGCC
>JAEULC010000291.1 GCA_016792605.1 Rhodospirillales bacterium | reverse complement strand
GGCCTGGACGGCGGGACGGCCGGTTGCCGCGATCGTGTTCTACCGTGCGCTGGTCCAGGCGGCGAATACCGAGACCATCGACGCGCTGGTGGCTGCGCTCGACGCGCGCGGCCTGAACGCCCTGCCGCTCTTCGCCGCCGGGTTGAAGGATTCCACCGCCGTCGCGATGCTGGGCGCGCTGATGGCCGAGGCGAAGCCCGACATCGTGCTCAACATGACCGGCTTCGCTCTGTCGAAGCCCGGCGATCCCGCGCGCCCTGCGCCCTTCGACACGACCGACGCGACAGTGCTGCAGATCGTGGCGTCGCAGGGCGATGCAGCGTCGTGGCGCGAGGGTTTGTTCGGCCTGCGCCCGACCGACATCGCGATGAACGTCGCCCTGCCCGAGATCGACGGCCGCGTGCTGGCCGGGGCGGTAGCATTCAAGGAGATCGCCCGGCGCGATCCTGCGACCGAGGCCGATATCGTGCGCCACCTGCCCGAGCCCAGCCGCGTCGCGCACGCGGCCGACCTCGCCGCGGCCTGGGCGCGGCTGCGCCACACGCCGGCCGCCTATCGGCGCGTCGCGCTGGTGCTCGCCAACTACCCGAACCGCGACGGGCGGATCGGCAACGGCGTCGGCCTGGACACGCCGCAATCCGCTGCCGTGATCCTCAATGCATTGCGCGAGCGCGGCTATCGCGTCGATGGCGCACCGGAGAGCGGCGCCGCGCTGATGCGCGTGCTGCTCGACGGTCGCCAGCGGGGCGACGGTGCGTTGTTGTCGCTCGCCGCGTACCGCGCCGTGTTCGACGCCCTGCCCGCCGCGATCCGCGAAGCGATGACGACACGCTGGGGAGAGCCCGAGGCCGATCCGGTCTTCAATACGCAGCGCGGCGGCTTCGTGCTACCGCTGCACCGCTTCGGCAATGCGGTCGTCGGCGTGCAGCCCGCGCGCGGCTACAACATCGATCCGACGCGGACCTATCACGACCCCGCCTTGCCGCCGCCGCACGGCTACCTGGCCTTCTATACTTGGCTGCGGCGCAGCTTCGCGACGCAGGCGGTGCTGCATGTCGGCAAACACGGCAACCTCGAATGGCTGCCGGGCAAGGCGGTCGCGCTGTCGGAGTCCTGCTTTCCCGAAGCGATGTTCGGCCCGGTGCCGCAGCTCTACCCTTTCATCGTCAACGACCCCGGCGAGGGCACCCAGGCGAAGCGCCGCTCGGCGGCGGTGATCGTCGACCACCTGACCCCGCCGCTGACGCGCGCCGGAAGCTACGGGCCGTTGAGCGAGCTGGAGCGCCTGATCGACGAATACTACGAGGCGACGACGATCGACCCGCGCCGCATGAAGGGCCTGGGCAAGCGTATCCTCGAGCTGGCGCAGTCCAGCGGCATCGCCAAGGATTGCGGCATGGACGCGCTGGTCGGCGACAACGACGCGCTGATGAAGCTTGATTCCTACCTCTGCGAACTGAAGGACCTGCAGATCCGCGACGGGCTGCACGTGTTCGGCCAGTCGCCCGAAGGCGCCCAGCGCGACGAACTTCTGGTCGCGCTCGCCCGCGTGCCGCGTCCCGGACGCGGTGCAGCCGATGCGGGCCTGACGCGCGCCCTGGCGGCCGACCTGGGGCTGGAGATCGATCCGCTAGACGCCGCGATGGCGGCGCCCTGGAAAGGTCCGCGGCCATCGGTCCTGCAAGGGGTGGGCGGCGAACCCTGGCGCACCGCCGGCGACACGGTCGAGCGGCTGGAAGCACTGGCGCAGCGCCTCGTTTCTGGCACAACGGAAACCGACGCGGCCTGGACGCGCAGCCGCGCCGTGCTCGGCTGGATCGCCGACGCGCTGCGACCGGCGGTCGAGGCCTGCGGCGCAGCGGAGATCGACGGGCTCCTCGCGGCGCTCGACGGCCGCTTCGTGCCGGCCGGGCCTTCGGGCGCGCCGAGCCGCGGAAGACCGGACGTGCTGCCGACCGGGCGCAACTTTTTCTCGATCGACCCGCGCGCGATCCCGACACCCGCGGCCTGGACGCTGGGCTGGAGCTCGGCCATGGCGCTGATGGAGCGCCACGCCCAGGACCACGGCGACTGGCCGCGCCGGCTGGTCTTGAGCGCCTGGGGCACCAGCAACATGCGCACGGGTGGCGACGACATCGCCCAGGGCCTGGCGCTGATGGGCGTGCGGCCGCGCTGGGAGGGCGCGTCGGGCCGCGTCATCGGCTACGAGATCCTGCCGCTGTCGGTGCTGGACCGCCCGCGCGTCGACGTCACCCTGCGCGTCTCCGGCTTCTTCCGCGACGCCTTCCCCGGGCTGATCGACCTGTTCGACGCGGCCTCGCGCGCCGTGGCCGCGCTCGACGAATCCGAGGCCGAAAATCCACTGGCCGCGCGCGTCCGGGCCGATCGCGCGCGCCTGGTCGCGGCCGGCATCGACGAGGCCGAGGCGGGGCGCGAAGCCGGGTTCCGCGTGTTCGGCGCGCGCCCCGGCGCCTATGGCGCGGGCCTGCAGACGCTGATCGACGAGAATGCCTGGACCGACGAACGCGACCTGGCGCGCGCCGTGGTCGCCTGGGGCGGCCATGCCTATGGCGGCGGCGCCGAGGGCCGCGACGCCGTCGAGGCCTTCCAATCGCGCCTTGGCGCGATCGATGCGGTCCTGCAGAACCAGGACAACCGCGAGCACGACCTGCTGGACAGTGACGACTACTACCAGTTCGCCGGCGGCCTGGCCGCGGCCGCGCGCGTCCTGACCGGCAAGGCGCCCGTCGTTTACCATAACGACCATTCGCGGCCGGAACGGCCCAGGGTGCGGCGGCTGGAGGAGGAGATCGCCCGCGTGGTGCGCGCCCGCGTCGTCAATCCCAAGTGGATCGCCGGCGCCATGCGCCACGGCTACAAGGGGGCCTCGGAAATGGCCGCCACCGTGGACTATCTCTTCGCCTTCGCCGCCACCGCCCACGCCGTCGCCGACCACCATTTTGACGCGGTCTACGACGCCTACCTGGAAGACGCGACGGTCCGCGGCTTCCTGGAATCCAGCAATCCCGCGGCGCTGTCCGATATCGCCCAGCGCCTGCTGCAGGCCCGGGAAAGGGGACTGTGGCATCCGCGCGTCAATAGTGCAGAAAATCAACTCCGCGCCTTGATCGGCCCTCGCTAAACCCCCCGGTCGCCACTATTTCGCCACGGTTTTTGGCAACTCTTCGATCCTGCGGCGAGAACATGCAAAGAACGCCGTGCAGTGCGTGGGGGGACGCAATTTCGAAGGAGCTGTTCGGTCGATGAGTCGTCCCGCGGCGGCAGTTTTGGCGGCGTTCCTGTTTGGCAGCCCGGCCCTGATTCCGGCCCTGGCCGCGACGGGCGTCCATGCCGAGACCCCGACTGAAAACGACCGCATCGAGCGCGCCGCGCAGGTGCTGGACCGCTTTGTCGGCGACCCGGGCAATCACGGCCTGCGCGAGACGCTGAAGCGCGCGCGCGCGATCCTGGTCGTGCCAAACTATGTGCGCGCCGGCTTCGTGATCGGCGGCACGGGCGGCGGCGGCGTGATGCTGGTGCGGCGGCCGCAGGGCGGCTGGAACGGGCCGGCCTTCTTCGACACCATCGCCGGCACGCTGGGCCCGCAGGTCGGCGTCTATCGCTCCGAGCTGATCATGATGTTCATGACCGAGCGGTCGGTCGAGCGCGCGCTCCAGGGCTCGATGCAGTTCGGCGCCGACGCCTCGGTCGCCGCCGGCCCGATCGGCGCCGGCGAGCGCGGGCCGTTCGCCGACATCTACACCTATATCCGCCCGGTCGGCGCCTATGCCGGCATCAGCGTCTCCACCGGCGCGGTCGAGCCCGACCGCAGCGAGAACGAGAGCTATTACGGCCGCGGCGCCACCGCCCGGACCATCCTGGTCGAGGGGCGGTTCAATACCACCCCCGGCGAGCGCCTGCGCCAGATCCTGGCCCAGTACTAAGACCTACCGCCGCCGCTTTCTTGGGCCGCCCGGGCTGGTATAGTCCCGGGCCATGAGCGATATCCCCGCCGCCGACACCGAGACCGAGGTCAACCGCCTGCATGCGGAGAAGATGCTGCGCCGTCGCGCGGCGCGTGAACGCATGATGGCGGAGAAGACCGAGGAGCGCGGCCTCCTGATCGTCCACACCGGGCCGGGCAAAGGCAAGTCGACCGCCGCCTTCGGCATGGCGATGCGCGCGATCGGCCACGGCATGAAGGTCGGCATCGTGCAGTTCGTGAAGGGCGCCTGGACCAGCGGCGAGCGCGCCGTGTTCGAGCGCTTTCCCGACCTCGTCGAGATCAAGGCGCTGGGCGAGGGGTTCACCTGGAACACCGCCGACCGGGCGCGCGACATCCGTGCCGCCGAGGCCGCTTTTACCGAGGCGAAGCGCATGATCGCCGACCCGTCGTTCAAGCTCGTCATCCTGGATGAGCTGAACATCGTGCTGCGCTACGATTACCTGCCACTGGACGAGGTGCTGGACGCGCTGAGCGCCAAGCCGGGGGGCTTGCACGTCGTCGTCACCGGCCGCAACGCCAAGCCCGAGCTGATCGAGCTGGCCGATCTGGCGACCGAGATGACCATGGTGAAGCACCCGTTCCGCGACGGGGTGAAGGCCCAAAAAGGCATCGAATTTTAGGGCATCGAGTTCTAGTGGGGAGCAGAGCTATGACGAGACGTTGGGGAATGACCTTCGCGTTGGCCATGCTGGCGCTGATCGGCTTGGCCGGGCCCCTGGTTGGCACGGCGGCGGCCAAGAGCGAACAGCAGAAGAACGACGAGGCCGCCGGGGTGGTGCGCAGCTTCCTGGGCGACCCGAACCTCGCCTCGCTGCGCAACGGGCTGAAGCAGGCCCGCGCGATCATCGTCGTGCCCCGGTTCGAGCCGGGCTTCTGGGGTATCGACGACGACGGCGACGGCGTGCTGCTGGTGCAGCGCGAGGACGGCACCTGGAGCCATCCCGCCTTCTACGACATCGACGACGGCTCGGTGGTGAAGGGCTTCTGGAGCCGAGGCAGCTCGCTGGTGCTGCTGGTGATGAACGACCGCGCGCTGGACCTGCTCCTCAATGCGTTCAACGACGTGCGCCTCGGGTCGCACCTGACCGTCGCGATCGGCCCCTCGGGCAACGCGCCCTTGCCGCCGAACGCCGACGTCATCAGCTTCGGCCGCACCTACCAGGGCTATGCCAGCGGCTCCGTCGCCGGCATCGATATCGAAATCGACAAGGGCGACAACCAGGACTACTACGGCTACGGCGCGCTGCCGCGCGGCATCGTGATCGACAACCGCTACCGCAATCCCGGCGCCGACAACCTGCGCAACGCCCTGATCGGGCGCTGACGCCCGATCCGCTTCCCCCCGTGCCCGGCCAGCGCACAGCAGCCCTGATGATCCAGGGCACGGGGTCGGATGTCGGTAAGTCCCTGCTCGTCGCCGGCCTGTGCCGCGCCTTCACCCGCAAGGGCTTGAAGGTCCGGCCGTTCAAGCCGCAGAACATGTCGAACAACGCCGCCGTGACGGCAGACGGCGGCGAGATCGGCCGCGCCCAGGCGCTGCAGGCGATCGCCTGCCGCGTGCCGCCCAGCGTTCACATGAACCCGGTCCTGCTGAAGCCGCAGAGCGAGGTGGGGGCGCAGGTCGTCGTCCAGGGCCGGATGCAGGGCAATGCCGACGCGCGGGCCTACACCGCGCTCAAGGCCAGGCTGCTGCCGGCGGTGCTCGACAGCTTCCGGCGGCTGTCGGCCGAGGCCGACCTGCTGCTGGTCGAGGGCGCGGGCAGCCCGGCCGAGGTCAACCTGCGCGCCGGCGACATCGCCAACATGGGCTTCGCCGAGGCCGCCGACATTCCGGTGCTGCTGGTCGCCGACATCAACCGCGGCGGCGCCATTGCTGCCATCGTCGGGACGCATGGGCTGCTGACCGCGACGGAACAGGCGCGGATCAAGGGCTACCTGATCAACAAGTTCCGCGGCGACGTGCGCCTGTTCGATCCGGCGCTTGATGTCATCCGCGACCGCACCGGGCTGGACTGCCTGGGCGTCGTGCCGTGGTTCGCCGAGGCGCATCGCCTGCCTGCCGAGGATGCGATGGCGCTGGAGGACCAGCCCGTCGCAGCATCGTCCGACGGGAAGATCCGCATCGTCGTGCCCCGCCTGCCGCGCATCGCCAATTTCGACGACCTCGATCCTTTGCGCGCCGAGCCGGATGTTTCGGTCACGATCGCCGAGCCCGGCGCGCCGCTGCCGCCCGCCAACCTGATCCTGCTGCCCGGATCGAAGGCGACCATTGCCGACCTCAAGGCGCTGCGCCGGGAAGGCTGGGACATCGACATCCTGGCCCATCGCCGCCGCGGCGGCCGCGTGCTGGGCCTATGCGCCGGCTACCAGATGCTGGGCACGCGCGTCGCCGACCCGCGGGGCATCGAGGGCCCGCCCGAGACCGTGCCGGGCCTGGGCCTGCTCGACGTCGAGACGGTGCTGACCGGCGACAAGGCGCTGACGCTGGTCGAGGGAAGGGACCGAGCGACCGGCGCTGCATTGCGCGGCTACGAGATGCATGTCGGCGTCACGTCGGGAGTCGACACAAAGCGGCCTATGCTGGCGCTGGCGGGCGGCCGCGCCGACGGCGCCGTCTCGGGCGACGGGCAGGTGCAGGGCTGCTACGTCCATGGCCTCTTCGCCGACGACGGCTTCCGCACGGCCTACCTCGCCCTGCTGCGCGCGGGCCGCAGCACGAGCGGCGTCCGCTACGAGCAGCAGGTCGACGCGACGCTCGACGCGCTGGCCGATCACCTGGAGCGGGTGGTGGATGTCGCGCGCGTGCTGCGGATCGCGCGGTCAGGCCAGGATCAATAGCGCGACCGCCGCGGCGTTCACGACGCAGGCCCCGACGAACAGCCGCAAGGCTTGCCTGATGTCGGCGGCGGTCACGTCAGGCGTGCCCGGGCCGATGAAGGGCGCGTCGACAACCTCGCCGGGATACTTGCGCGGGCCGGCCAGCTTGATGTCAAGCGCGCCGGCCATCGCCGCCTCGGGCCAGCCGGCGTTGGGCGAGCGGTGGGTACTTGCATCCCGCAGCATCGACCGGACCGCAGCCGCGAAGCGCCCCCGCGGCAGCGCGGCGAACGCGATCCACAACCCGCTGAGCCGGGCCGGCAGGAGATTCACCAGATCGTCCAGTCGCGCGGCGACCATGCCGAAATGCAGGTACCGCGCGGTCTTGTGCCCTATCATGCTGTCGAGCGTGTTGATCGTCTTGTAGGCGAGGATGCCCGGCAGGCCGAGCACGAGGTACCAGAAGGTCGGCGCCACCACCGCGTCGCTGAAGTTCTCCGCCAGGGACTCGATCGCGGCGCGGCTGACGCCGTGTTCGTCCAGGCTCATCGGATCGCGGCCGACGATGTGGCTGACCGCGTCGCGCCCGCCGCCGAGGCCGCCGCGGTCGAGCCCGTCGGCCACGGCCCGCACATGGTCGTAGAGGCTGCGCTGCGCCAGCAGGATCGCCACGACCAGCGCCTCCACCGGCCAAAGCCAGGAGACCGCCCGCGCCAGGCACGCGATCGCGAGTCCGATGGCGGCGGCAAGGGCTACCAGCACGACGACCGCCAGGGCGCCGCGCCAGCGCAACGTCGCGGCCGAATGTCCCCCGCCGCCGTTCAGCATCCGCTCGAACGCGGCGACGGCGCGGCCCATCAGCACGGCGGGGTGCGGCAGGCGGCGGAACACCGGATCGAATTCGCCCAGGACCGCGTCGATCGCCAGCGCCGCCAGCAGAATCAAGGCGATCGACGGCGCCGCGGCGTCGAAGAATGGGGGCAACAGCATGCGCGGGACCATGGCGGTGCCGCTTCGCCCGGTCAACCGGTGGCGCGACACGCCCGGCCCCTGTATGACATGCGCGATGATCGAGTACCTGCGCGACGCGGCGGAAATCCACCGCCGCACCGTCGCCATCATGGAACGCGAGACGGCCGGCCTGGCCGTGGCGGACGACCTGCGCGCCGTGGCGCTGGCCGTGGTCCAGGCCGCGGCCATGCCCGACGCCGCGACGGCGCTCGCAGCGTCGCCCGGCGCGGCGGCGCGGGGCGTTGCGGCCCTGCGCGACGGCGCGCCGGTTCTTGTCGATGCGGCGATGGTGGCGCATGGCATCGACCGCGCGCATCTGCCGCGCAGCAATGACGTGGTGTGCAGGCTGAACGATCCCGCGACGCGGCCGCTGGCCGAGCGCCTGGGCACCACGCGCTCCGCCGCGGCGGTCGAGCTGTGGGCCGACCAGCTGGCGGGCGCGGTGGTGGTGATCGGCAACGCGCCGACGGCGCTGTTCCACCTGATGGATCGGATCGAGCAGGGCTGGCCGATGCCGGCCGTCGTGCTGGGCTTCCCGGTCGGCTTCGTCGGCGCGGCCGAATCGAAGGACGCGCTTGCCGCGCAGTCGCGCATCCCCTTCATCGTGGTCCGGGGCAGGCGCGGCGGCAGCGCCATGGCGGCGGCGGCGGTGAACGCGCTGGCCGCCCCGCAGCGCTGGCTCGCGCCATGACGGAACACTGGATCACCGTCGTCGGCCTGGGCGAGGACGGGATGGAGCGCCTGGCGCCCGCGGCGCGTGCGGCCATCGGCGCGGCCGAGGTACTGATCGGCGGCGAGCGGCACCTGGCGCTGGTGCCGGAAGGAGGGCGCGAGCGCCTGACCTGGCGCACGCCGTTGAAGGACACGATGGCGGATATCGCGGCACGGCGCGGCAGGCGCGTGGTCGTCCTGGCGAGCGGCGATCCGATGTGGTTCGGCGTCGGCGCGACCCTCGCCAAGCATTTCGCGCCGGAGGAGATGACGATCCTGCCCGTCCCCGGCGCGTTCAGCCTCGCCGCCGCGCGGCTGGCCTGGTCGCTGCCCGATGTCGCGACGATCACGCTTCACGGCCGGAAGCTCGAGCACCTGAACGCCCATCTGGCGCCGAACCGGCGCATCCTGATCCTGTCGGAGAATGGCGATACGCCGGGGCAGGTCGCTCGGCTGCTGGCCGGGCGCGGCTATGGCGACAGCCTGCTGCAGGTGCTGGAGCATCTCGGCGGCCCGCAGGAACGCCGCGTCACCGGGATCGCGCGGTCGTGGCCGCACCCGCGCAGCGCCGACCTCAACACGATCGCCGTCAGCTGCGTCGCCGCGCCCGATGCCATGGTCCTGCCGGATGCCCCGGGCCTTGCCGACGACCTGTTCGAGCATGACGGCCAGCTCACCAAGCGCGAGGTGCGCGCCGCGACCGTCGCCGCGCTGATGCCCCTGCCCGGCCAGGTGTTGTGGGATGTGGGTGCCGGCTGCGGCTCGATCGGGATCGAGTGGATGCGGGCGTCGCGCCACGGGCGGGCGATCGCCATCGAGCGCGACGAGGCCCGCGCGCAGGTGATCCTGCGCAACGCGGCCGATCTCGGCGTGCCGATGCTGCGGCTGGTCGAGGGCGCCGCCCCGGCCGCGCTCGAGGGCCTGCCCGCGCCGGACACGATCTTCATCGGCGGCGGCATTGGCGGCGACGGCGTCGCCGAGCGCTGCTGGGCGGCGCTGAAGCCGGGCGGGCGGCTGGTCGCCAATGTCGTGACCGTCGAGGGCGAGGCTGTGCTGGCGCGGCTGCAGCGGGACTGGGGCGGCAGCCTGACCCGCATCGCGGTCAGCCGCGCGGAGAAGGTCGGCGGCCTGCTCGGCTGGCGGCCGCTGATGCCGGTGACGCAGTACGCGACGGTGAAGCGCTAGATGCGGCGCCTCGCCCTGGGCGTCGGCTGCCAGCGCGGCGCCAGCGCCGCGGAGCTG
>JAEULC010000288.1 GCA_016792605.1 Rhodospirillales bacterium | reverse complement strand
CGCACGGACGGCGAAATAGGCCGCCGCCTGGCTGCCCGATCGGACGACGTTGAACGGCCCCTTGAGCTGCGGGCTGGTGCCCTCGAAGTCGACATGGATCGCGCCGTCCTTGACCGTCGCCGAGACTTCGATGCGAATGCGCTTGTCCAGCTCGATGCCGTCATTGTCGAGGAAGTCGTGGTAGCGATAGCTGCCCGCGGGGATCTGGCGCAGCGCGTCGCGCGTCATCGCCTCGGAGCGGTCGAGCAGCTCCTGGAAGATCGCGTGCAGGTGGTTGTGGCCGTAATTGTCGGCCAGGTCGACCAGGCGCCGCGCGCCGATCTGGCAGCCGGCGATCTGCGCGTTCAAGTCGCCCATCACCGTGTCGGGGATGCGGACGTTGAGCCGGATCAGCTTGACCAGCGTCTCGTTCATCACCCCGGCGTCGCGCAACTTCAAGGGCGGGATGCGCAGTCCTTCCTGGAAGATCTCGGTGGCGTTGGTCGGGATTGAGCCCGGCGTCATGCCGCCCACGTCCTGGTGGTGCGTCATCGTCGCCGACAGCGCGATCGGGCGGCCCTGGTAGAAGATCGGCATGACCAGCGCGATATCCGGCAGGTGCGTGCCGCCGAGATAAGGGTCGTTCATGATGTAGACATCGCCGTCCTTCATGACGTCGAGCGGATACTCCTTCAGCAGCGTCTCGACGATCGGGATCAGCGTGGCGAGATGGATCGGCACCGCGCAAGCCTGGGCCAAGGTCTCGCCGGCGATGGTGAAGAGCGCGGCCGAGGCGTCGAGTCCTTCCTTCACGATCGGCGAGAAGGAGCTGCGCAGCAGCGTCGATTCCATCTCGTTGGCGATACCCTCGAGCTTGTGCCGCACGACCTCGGTCGTGATCGGGTCCAGCTGGGCGTTGGGGATGTGCTGTCCCATCGGATCAGGCTCCCTGCCAGGTGAGGATGAGGTTTCCGGCTTGGTCGACCGCGCCGTTCCAGCCCGGCTCGACCAGGGTCGTGGTGTCGGACTGCTCGACGATCGCCGGGCCTTGGAAGGTGAAGCCCGCCGGCATCGCCGCGCGATCCAGGATCGCAGCCTCGGCGAAGCCCGCCTGGCCGGCGGTCAGCACGCGCCGCGTCGTCTTCTGCGGCTTGCTGCCTGTGGGCTTGAACGGCCCGCCGTCGATGCGGTCGAGCCCGCCGGCCTGGTGCACCGTGCGTAGATTGACGATCCGCGCCGGCACTTTCGTCGCATGGCCGTAGACGCGGTCGTGGTTGGCAAGGAAGTCGTCGTAGAGCGTCGCGATCGGGTCGACGGCGTCGAGGCGCAGCGGGATCTCCAGTGTGTAGGACTGGCCGATATAGCAGACATCGGCCATATACTGGATCGTGACCGTCGCGCCGTTGAGCTGCTCCAGCTTCATCAGCTTGGCGCAGTCCTTGTCGAGCGTTCCGAGGGCGCTGCGCAGGTCGCCGACCGTGGTGTCGGAGAGCGTCCGGCCATAGGCGGCCGAGACCTCGTGCGCGACGGGGGCGGCGAGCAGGCCGGCGGCCGACAGCACGCCGGGCGTGCGCGGCACGACGACGCGCGCGATATTGAGGTCGCGGGCCAGCGCCGTCGCGTGCACCGCGCCGCCGCCGCCGAGCGGGAGCAGGGCGAACTTACGCGGGTCGAGCCCTTGGCGCACCGAGACCAGGCGGATGCCCTCGGCCATCTGCGCGTTCAGGACGCGGTGAATGCCTAGCGCTGCCTGCTCCAGCGTCAGGCCGAGCGGCTTTGCCACCTTGTCGGAAATGACGCGGTGCGCAAGCTCCGGTTTCAAGGTCAGCGAGCCGCCGGCGAAGAAGTCGGGATTGACGTAGCCCAGCACGACCGAGGCGTCGGTGACGGTCGGCTGCTCGCCGCCGCGACCGTAGCAGGCCGGGCCCGGCTCAGAGCCCGCCGATTGCGGGCCGACGCGCAGGCCGCCGCCGCGGTCGATCCAGGCGATCGAGCCGCCGCCCGAGCCGATCGAGTTGACGTCGACCATGGCGACGCGCACCGGATAGCCGTCGATCAGCCCGTCCGAGCGGATCAGGGCCTTGCCCTTGTTGATCAGCGCGATGTCGCAGCTCGTGCCGCCGATATCCACGGTGATGAGGTCGCCGATCTCGGCCGAGGCGCCGGCCAGGCTGGCGCCGATCACGCCGGCCGCCGGGCCGGACAGGAACAGGCGCACCGGCCGCTGGCGCGCAACCTCGCTGACCATCAGCCCGCCGCGCGACTGCATGACCTGCAGCGGGGCAGGGACGCCCTCGCCGGCCAGGCCCTTTTCCAGCCGCGCCAGGTAGCGGTCGATCACCGGCTTCACGTAGGCATCGAAGGCGGTGACCACGGTACGCTCGTACTCGCGGAAGGCCGGGTCGACCTCGTGCGACACGGCGACCTTCACCGCGGGGTGCGCCTTCTCCACGATCTCGCGCGCGCGCTTCTCGTGGGCGGGGTTGCGGAAGGAGAACAGGAAGCAGATCGCGATCGCCTCGCAGCCATCGGCGGCCAGTTCGTCCGCCGCGCGCTTGACCGCGGCCTCGTCCAACGCGGTCAGCACCGTCCCGTCGGCGGCCACGCGCTCCGGCACTTCCTTGCGCCGCGCGCCGGGCGCCAGGAAGGCGGGCGTCTCGCTGTCCAGGACCACGCTGTACATCTGGTGGCGCATCTGCCGCCCGATCTCCAGCACGTCGCGGAAGCCCTCGGTGGTGATGATGCCGATGCGGGCGCCCTTGCGCTCCAGCACGGCGTTAGTGGCGACGGTGGTGCCATGGGTGAAGCGGGCGATGTCGGCCGGCTTGACGCCCCAGTCGCGCGCCATCAGCGCGATCGACTGGAGCACGGCCTGGCTCTCGTCCTTGCGGGTGGTGGGCAGCTTGACGAACTTCAGGGTGCCGTCGTCGAGACGGCACACCACGTCGGTGAAGGTTCCCCCGATATCGACGCCGATCTGCGCGCCTGCGGTCATTCCAAGCCCACCCCTCACGGTCTCGTCACAACGGGCGATCCTGGCACGGTCGTCCGGCTGAATGCAACAGGATTGAAATTCGGGTGCAGAAATTTTAATATTGGCCAAAGCGCAACCAATCGGAGCCTCCCATGGTCGCCTCCGCTCGCGCGGCGAAAGCCCGCACCGTCTCCGCCAAGACCCGCCGCGTTCCCCAGGAAGCGCCGGCCGCGCCGACCGCCGGGAAGATCGCGGACATCTGGCTGGGCAGCCAGTTGCGCTCGCTGCGCAAGGCCAAGCTGTTGTCGCTGCAGCAGGTCGCCGAGGCCGCGGGCCTGTCGATCGGCATGGTGAGCCAGATCGAGCGCGGCCTGGCCTCGCCCTCGATCAAGTCGCTGCGCAAGCTCTCGGACGCGCTCGACGTGCCGATCGCCTGGTTCTTCCACAACGACGCCGGCCGCCCGGCCGCAGAGCTCGATACGATCGTCCGCCGCGAGGACCGCCGCCAGTTGCGCCTGCCGATGGTCGGCTCGACCGCCGACCTGATGGTGGTGGAATTGCTGACGCCCGACCTCTCTGGCGATATCGAGCTGCTGCTGATGACGCTGGAGCCCGGGTTCGACTCCGGCACGGCGCACCAGCATCGCGGCGAGGAGGCGGGGCTGGTGCTTAGCGGTGCGCTGGAACTCTGGCTCGGCGACAAGCACCTGCTGATCAACCAGGGCGACAGCTTCCGATTCTCCAGCGAGACGCCGCACCGCTACGCCAGCGCCTCGGACCGCACCACCCAGGTGGTCTGGGCGCTGTCGCCGCCGCTGCTCTGAAGGCACCGAGGGGGAGGCGACATGGCGGGGAAGAGCTGGATCCTTGGCGGCATCGGGGACGTGTTCCTGAACCGTCCCGACCCGGAGCGGGCTTTCGACAAGAGCCAGGCGACATTGAAGGCGATCGACCTGCTGTTCGCGAATTGCGAAGGCGCCTTCACGGACCGGCCACAATACGCGCCGAGCGCGGGGTGGCGCGTGGTCTCGGGCTTGCGCAACGCCGCGCCCCTGGGCGCCGCCAACTTCCACGTCATGTCGCTCGCCAACAATCACACGCTCGATGCCGGCCATGTCGGGCTTGCCGACACGACGGCGGAGCTGGGACGCCAGGGCATTGCGGCCTGTGGCGCCGGCGCCGATCTGGCCGAGGCGCGCAAGCCCGCGACGATCGAGCGCCAGGGGATCAAGGTCGCGTTCCTCGCCTATTCCTCGGTCTACCAGGCGGGCTACGAGGCGCGCGCGAAGGTGCCCGGCCTCGCCGCGATGCGCATCCATTCGCACTACTACATTCCCGACTGGGACGCCTACGGCAAGGTCGAGCCCGGGGTGCAGCCACAGGTGCGCACC
>JAEULC010000230.1 GCA_016792605.1 Rhodospirillales bacterium | reverse complement strand
TGGCGGCGGCGCGGCGGGCAGCGCCTCCGGCTCCACGACGCGCGGCGCGTCGGTGAACTCCGCGGCCTTCGACTCCAGGACGGGCTCGGCCTGCCCCGACGCCGGCGATGTCGCCGCCACCTCGTCGGCCGGGCGCTCGTGGACGACGATGTCCGGCTCCAGCAGCGGCGGCAGCTTCGCCTGCCAGCTCGCCATCACCCCCGTCTTCGACGCGACGAGTGACGGCGGCGGCGCGACCTCGGCCCGCCAGTCGACGCTGGCCGCGCCATGGCCGAGCGCGCCGAACAGCGCCAGCACCGCCACGATGCCCAGGACGCGCGGCCGGCGCCGCGGCGCTGACGTTCGATGGAACGACGACTCGTCTGGCGGGGTGTCGCCGTTCATCGCGTCAGCCGCGCAGGACCAGCACGACCAGCATCGCCACGCCGAGCACGATGCGGTAGGCCGCGAAGGGCAGGAAGCCGTGGCGCCCGATGAAGTCGACCACGGTGCGCACCACCAGCATGGCGGCGAGGAACGCGGCCACGAACCCGACCAGGATCACCAGCAGGCCGGTGTCGTCGAGCGCGCTGCGGTTCTTGTAGAGGTCGTAGACCGTGGCGCCGAGCATGGTCGGGATGGCCAGGAAGAACGAGAACTCGGTCGCCGCCTTGCGCCCCGCGCCCAGGACCAGCGCGCCCATGATCGTGGCGCCCGAGCGGCTGACGCCCGGCACCATCGCCAGCGCCTGGCAGAAGCCGACGCCCAGCGCCAGGGCAGGCGAGAACTCATCGACATGGCGGTAAACCGTGCCGGGCTTGGTGCGCTCGATCACGATGATGACGATCGCGCCCAGAATGAGCGTCGTGCAGACGACCCAGGGCGAGAACAGGATTTCCTTGATCTGCTTGTGGAACAGCACGCCCAGAACCAGGGCGGGCAGGAAGGCGAGCAGGATGTTGATCGAGAATTTCCAGGCCCGCGGCTCGGCCCGCAATACGCCGATGGCCGTGTCGACCAGCTTCATGCGGTAGACCCAGCAGATCGCCAGGATCGCGCCGAACTGGATCGCGACCTCGAACACCTTGCCGGGGGGCCCCTGGAAGCCCAGCAGGTCGACCAGCAGGATCAGATGGCCCGTGGACGATACCGGAATGAACTCGGTCAATCCCTCGACCACGCCAAGGAGGGCAGCCTTGGCGAGCGTCACCGCATCCATACCGGCTCCGTTTCTGTACTGAGCGGCGCTATCCCTACAACAGGCTCAACGGAGTGAAAAGAGGGCGCGGTTTCCCGCCGTTCCCGGCTCCGGAAGCACTGGAACCGCGAGCAAGATCCAGCCGACTCGATTCGCCGGGAAGCCCTACTCCGCCGCCTGGCGCTCCGGCGCGGCGGGACGCCAGCGCAGGACCGGCTTGCGGGCGGCCAGCGTCTCGTCCAGGCGGCGTCGCGGCGTCAGCTTTGGCGCGTCGTGCAGGAACTGCGTGTCGCCCTTCTTGATCCGCTCGACCAGGCTGCGCATCACGGCGATGAACTGGTCGAGCGTGGCCTTGTGCTCGCTTTCCGTCGGCTCGATCAGGAAGGCGCCGTGGACGACCAGCGGGAAATACATGGTCATCGGGTGGAAGCCCTCGTCGATCAGCGCCTTCGCCATGTCGAGCGTCGAGACGCCCGAGCCGTTGAGAAACCGGTCGTCGAACAGCGCCTCGTGCATGCACGGACCCGGGAAGGGCGCGGTCATGATGTCGCCGAGCCTGGCCTGGATGTAGTTCGCGTTCAGCACCGCGTCCTCCGACGCCTGGCGCATCCCGTCGCTGCCGTGGCTCATCATGTAGGTCAGCGCGCGCACGAACATGCCCATCTGGCCGTGGAAGCCCTTCAAGCGCCCGAAGGCCTTCGCCGCCTCGCCCGCCTCTTCCTCGACCAGCTTGAACCCGTCCGGCCCGTGCACGACGAAGGGCACGGGCGCATAGGGCGCGAGCGCCGCCGACAAGACGACGGGCCCGCTCCCCGGGCCGCCGCCGCCATGCGGGGTCGAGAAGGTCTTGTGCAGGTTGATGTGCATGCAGTCGATGCCGAGGTCGCCTGGCCGCACCCGCCCGACGATGGCGTTGAAGTTGGCGCCGTCGCAGTAGAAATAGCCGCCCGCCGCGTGCACCGCCTTGCCGATCTCGACGATGTCGTTCTCGAACAACCCGCAGGTGTTCGGGTTGGTGATCATGATGCCGGCGACATGGGGCCCGAGCTTGGCCTTCAGCGCGTCCAGGTCGACGCGGCCGCGCTCGTTGGCAGGGATCGACTCGACACTGTAGCCGCAGGCCGCCGCCGTGGCCGGGTTTGTGCCGTGGGCGGACTCGGGGACGAGGATCACCTTGCGGCCGTGATCGCCCTTGGCCTCGTGCGCGGCCTTGATCGCCATGACGCCGCACAGCTCGCCCTGCGCACCGGCGGCGGGCGACATGGCCACGGCCGGCATGCCGGTCAGCGTCTTCAGCCAGTGCGCCAAGGTGTCGATCAGGGCCAGCGCGCCCTGCACGGTCGACTGGGGCTGCATCGGGTGCAGGTCGGCCAGGCCCGGCAGCCGCACCATCTTCTCGTTGAGGCGCGGGTTGTGCTTCATGGTGCAGGAGCCGAGCGGATACATGCCCGCGTCGATGGCGAAATTCTTCTGGCTCAAGCGCGTGTAGTGCCGGATCGCCTGGGGCTCGCTCAGGCCCGGCAGGCCGATGGTGCCCTTGCGCGCCGCCTTGCCGAGGCGCGACTTCACCTGGGGCGCGGCCGGCAGGTCGACGCCGGTGCGGCCCGCGACGCCCTGCTCGAAGATCAGCGGCTCCTCGAGTTGCAGGCCGCGATTGCCGGTCACGGTGCCGTGCGGATTCTGGCTCATCACGCAACCTCCCTCAGCGCGCCGATCAGCGCGGTCATGTCTTCTTCGGTGGTCGTTTCCGTCGCGGCGAGCAGCAGCAGGTCGGCGAGCCCGGCCTCCTTCGGGTAGAGGCGCGACACCGGCACGCCGCCCAGGATCTTCTGCGCCGCAAGCTTCTCAACGACCTCCGCTGCGTTCTTCTTCTTCAGGCGAACGGTGAACTCGTTGAAGAAGCTATCGCTGACGACAGCCAGCCCGGCCTCCTTCTCGATGCGCTCGGCAAGCTGCACCGCCTTCGCGTGGTTCAGCGCGGCGAGGCGCGTATAGCCGTCCTCGCCCAGCAGGGTCAGGTGGATCGTGAAGGCGAGCGCGCACAGGCCCGAGTTGGTGCAGATATTGCTCGTCGCCTTCTCGCGCCTGATGTGCTGCTCGCGGGTCGAGAGCGTCAGCACGAAGCCGCGCTGCCCGTCGGCGTCCACGGTCTGGCCGCAGAGCCGGCCCGGCATCTGGCGCAGGAACTTCTCGCGCGTGGCGAAGAGCCCGACATAGGGCCCGCCGAAGCCCAGCGGGTTGCCGATCGACTGGCCCTCGGCCGCGACGATGTCGGCACCCATGTCGCCCGGCGCCGTCACCGCACCCAGCGAGACGATCTCGGTCACGACGACGACCAGCAGCGCCCCCTTGGCATGGGCGGCCTCCGCGAGCGCGCTGAGATCGCGCACCTGCCCGAAGAAGCCGGGGTTCTGCACCACGACGCAGGACGTCTTGTCGTCGATCCGCGACGCCAGGTCCTCCTTGCCCTCCGGGTCCGGCGGGGCGAAGTCCAGGGCGAAGCCCAGGTGCCGCGCATGGGTCGCGACCACCTCGCGGTAATGCGGGTGCAGGCCGCCCGAGATCACCGCGCGGTCGCGCTTGGTGACGCGGTTGGCCATCATGACCGCCTCGGCGGTCGAGGACGCGCCGTCGTACATCGAGGCGTTGGCGACCTCCATGCCGGTCAGCAGCGCCACCTGGGTCTGGAACTCGAACAGGTATTGCAGCGTGCCCTGTGACACCTCGGGCTGGTAGGGCGTGTAGCTGGTCAGGAATTCGCCGCGC
Source organism: Rhodospirillales bacterium (assembly GCA_016792605.1). Taxonomy (GTDB): domain Bacteria; phylum Pseudomonadota; class Alphaproteobacteria; order JAEULC01; family JAEULC01; genus JAEULC01. The sequence goes on along the minus strand of JAEULC010000230.1, from coordinate 12,696 downwards.
TGGATCAGGTGGTCGACGGCGGCGGGCACGTGATGGCGATAGGCCCCGGCCCCCAGGAAGCTCGGCGCGCTGCCCGTGCCGAGGTTGCGCTGGGCGAAGCTCATGAGCGCGCGCTCGACCTCGATCTCGCTCTTCGTGGTCGGCAGGTCGACCGGCTGCTTCAGCCGCACCGCTTCGGGCACGTCGCGGAACAGGGCGTCGACCGAGGGCACGCCGATCGCCTGCAGCATGGCGCGGCGGTCGGCCTCGGTATGGGGCAGGTAGCGCATCGTGCGGGGTCCTTACAGGGTCTTCAGGTAGGCGTCGTAGGCGGCGCGGTCCATCAGGTCGCCAAGCTCCGCCGCGTTGCCGAGCTTCAGCTTGAAGAACCAGGCGCCGCCCTCGGCCTCGGCGTTGACCTTCGCGGGATCGTCGACGATCGCCTGGTTGACCTCGGTCACGTCGCCCGAGACCGGCGTGTAGACCTCGCTCGCCGCCTTGACCGATTCCACGACGGCCGCGTTGTCGCCCTTGCCGAGCTTCTTGCCGACCGCCGGCAGCTCGACGAACACCACGTCGCCGAGCTGGCCCTGCGCGTAGTCGGTGATGCCGACCGTGCCGACGCCGCCCGCCACCTCGACCCACTCGTGGTCCTTGCTGAACTTCCGGTCCGCCATGACTTTCCCCTGCTCCTCTCGTTACGCCCTACTCTGCCGTCATGCCCGGGCTTGACCCGGGCATCCACGCCGCTTCGCGGCGCGGTGAAGCGTGGATGGCCGGGTCAAGCCCGGCCATGACGAATAAGAATGCTCACGTGCCCTTGTGATACCGGTGCGGCGCGAAGGGCATCGCCGCGACCTGCGCCGCCAGCGCTTGCCCGCGCACGATCGCGTTCACCTTCGTGCCGACCGCCGCGTGGGCGGCGTCGACATAGCCCATGGCGACGGGGCCGTTGACGCTCGGCCCGAAACCGCCCGAGGTGATCCTGCCGACGACCTTGCCTGTCCCGTCCGCCAGCTCGGCGCCCTCGCGCGCGGGCGCGCGGCCCTCGGGCTTGATGCCCACACGCAAACGCTTCGGTCCCTCGCTGAGCTGTTTCTGGATGACCGCCGCGCCGGGGAAGCCGCCCTCCGCGCGCCGGCGCTTGGAAATGGTCCAGGTCAGCGCCGCCTCGACCGGCGTCGTGGTCGTGTCGATGTCGTGGCCGTAGAGGCAGAGCCCGGCCTCCAGCCGCAGCGAGTCGCGCGCGCCCAGCCCGATCGCCTCGACCTCGGGCTCGGCGAGCAGCTTCTTCGCCAGGCCCTCGATCGCGGCGTTCGGCACCGAGATCTCGTAGCCGTCCTCGCCGGTGTAGCCAGAGCGGGTGACGAAGGCGTCGATGCCCGCGACCTTGAGATACGCGCCGGACATGAAGGCCATCGCCGCGGCTTCCGGCGCGAAGCGCGCCAGCACGGCAGCCGCCATCGGCCCCTGCAGCGCGACCAGCGCCCGGTCGTCGAGCGGCTGCACCGCCGCGCCCAGGTGCTTCTTCAGGTGCGCCGTGTCCTCGGTCTTGCAGGCCGCGTTGACGACGACGACCAGGTGGTCGTCGAAGCGCGTCACCATCAGGTCGTCGAGGATGCCGCCCTGCTCGTTCGTGAAAACGGTGTAGCGCATGCGCCCGGGCTTCAGCGCCTGCAGGTCGCCGGGCACGATCGCCTCGAGCCGCTTGGCGGCATCGGCGCCGTTCACGCGCAGCTGGCCCATGTGCGAAACGTCGAACAGCCCGGCCTTCTCGCGCGTGTGCAGGTGCTCCTTCAGGACGCCGAGCTTGTACTGCACCGGCATGTCGTAGCCGGCGAAGGGCACCATCTTGGCGCCGAGCGCGCGGTGCAGCGCGTTCAGCGGGGTCTGAAGCAGGTTGTCATCGGATGAAGGATTGCTGGCCACCGGCGCTCCCCAAAGACAATGCGGCGACGACCGATCGCTGCCCGGCACGCGCCGGCTTGCGATGGCCGCCCCACTCTGTCTTTAGGACCTGAGAGATTCGTCCCGTTCGGGGGACTTACTCCGTCGGTGGGATTCCAAGGCTAGGCAGGAATCCGCTTTCCAGAGCGCCTGACATTCCCGCGGTCCTTTTGCCTGAGAGTTTCGGGGCCGTTGCTCCTTCGGCGTCGCTCATGTGCTGCGATGCAGCACGAACGATCTCTCCCGCGGGGATACTCGAGGCGGTGTCAACCTACGCCGGTCGGGTCGAATGTCAACCGGGCGAGCGATGCCTACCGCTTGAAGCCCCGGCTGCCGGCGGGCAGGCCGGAGTAGCGCTTCAATTGCCCGGTTTCGCAGGTCAACGGCTTCTCCGCCGGGTCGTTGCCGTCGAGCAGGACCTGGTAGACGCCGCGCGGGTCGACCAGCGTCACGATCTTGCCCGGCACGGCGCCGCTGCCGGTGCTGCATTCCACGCGGTCGCCGGAATGGTAGACCCCGTACTCGCCCGGCGGTCCCTTGGTGAAGGCCTCGCGCGGCACCACGCGCAGCTTCGCCAGCGGGCAGCTCACGAACTTGCCGTTCGGCGTGTAGTCGTCGAGGTCGACGATGACCTCGCGCCCGCCGGGCGGCACTTCCTTGACGATGGCGGATCGGTAGTTGCCGACGCCGACCGGGTCGCAGTCGACGCTGGCGCCCACGCCGACGGTCTGCGCGCCGGCGGTTCCGGCCAGCGTCAGGACGAAGGCAGCGGCAAGGGCGGGCAGGGAAAGGTGCATGTCGCGACTCCATGACGCGATAGAGAGCTGCCGCCAAACTGCCACGAACCGGCCGCGAAGGAAACCGGGCTTGTCAGCTTTCCTCGATGATCACGTCGCGCAAGGGGATGCCGAGCCGGATGGCGTGCCGGTTCGCGAGCCCTTCGGCTTCGTCGAAGGTGTCCACGAAGTCCTCGGCCTGGAATACCGGGTCCCGGTCCTGCTCGACCAGAAAGACCGTGACGGTGAGCCCGCGCTCGACCGCGCGCAGCACCGCCTTGATTCGCTTGGGCGGCATGTCCGGCCCACCCTGCCACAGCCGCCGGCCAAAGAAAAACCGCCGCCCCGTTGCCAGGGCGGCGGTGTCTAGTCGAGAGGTCCTAGGAGGAGGACCGCCGAAGGTTACCGTCCGCGGGGACCGTGGCCATGGCCGGGGCCGCCGCGGTGGCCGCCGAAGCCGCGGCCGAAGAGGTCGTCCGCCGTCTTCTTCTGGTCGTCCGACAGCGAGGCGTAGAGCGGCTTGAAGGCGTCGAGCACCTTCTCCTGATTCTCCAGGTGCGCCTTCATCATCTTCTGGCGCATCTCCATCTTCTCGACCGCGGAGGCCTGCTTGCGCTCCGGCCGCTGCACGGTCTGGCCCGCGGCCTTCGCCGCCTCGGCCTTCTGCTGGAACTCGGCGCGCTGGGCCTGGCGCTCGGCGCGGATCTTCTCGGCCTGCGCCTTGCGCTCCGCGGCATTGGCGCGCAGAACCTTCTCGAAGTCGTCCCACTTGCCCTGCTGGGCCTGGGTGATCTTGAGCTCGGCCTTCAGGAAGGCGATGCGGCCGTCGATGCGGTCGGCGCGCTGGCCCTGGAAATGGGCGTGATGCTTGCCACCGTGGCCGCCGGGGCCACCCGGGCCCATCTGGGCGAAGCTGGGGCCGACCGCGCCGGCAAGGATGCCGAGGCTGAGCGTGGCGGCAAGGGCGGCAGCGGCGAATTTCGATTTGCGGGTCATGGTGTTCTCCTTCGGCGTCTTCTGCCGCATCTTGCGGCGTCTTCTCGTCCCCGATGCCCCTTACTCACGCCCCTGATCGGGAAACCCTGCGCCGAATTTTCGTCCTTCGCGACGTTCCGGATTACTTCTTTGTCATCTTCACCGGTGCGACCGAGTCGCAGCACTCCGCCGGCTCCTGCCCCGCAAGCCCCTCCCGCCCCGCGAGGCCCTCCAGGATCGGGCAGTCCGGCCGGTCGTCGCCATGGCAGCGCTCGACCAGGTGCAGCAGCGTCCGGCGCATGGTCAAGAGCTCCTCCATGCGCCGGTCGATCTCGGCGACATGGTGCTCGGCCAGGTGCTTCACGTCGGCGCTCGCCCGGCTGCGATCGCGCCACAGGGTCAGCAGGTTGCCGACATCCTTGACCGGGAACCCAAGGCGCCGCGCGCGCTGGATGAAGCGCAGCGTCTGCAGGTCGTTGTCGTCGTAGTCGCGGTAGTTGCCCTCGGTGCGCGAGGCCTGGGGAATCAGCCCGATGCTCTCGTAGTAGCGGATGGTCTTGGCCGGGATGCCCGACTTCTGGGCCGCGGTGCCGATGTTCATGATCGAAACTCCTTCATCCTCTCCGGCCCCCCCTCCCCTTGCGGGAGGAGTTCAGGGGGAGGGGTTCGTGCGCGGCGGGCAAATGCTCCGCGCGCGGTGTCTCGTCTGCGCCGCCCCCTCCCCCTAGCCCCCTCCCTCGCTGGGGAGGGGGGACAGAAGGAAGAGGGATCGTCCTACTTCCTTCCCAGCCGGAGCGCGTTGGTCACGACGCTGACCGAGCTCAGCGCCATGGCGGCGCCGGCCCAGACCGGGTTGAGGAATCCCAGCGCCGCCAGCGGCAGGCCGAGGGTGTTGAAGACGAAGGCGAAGAACAGGTTCTGGCGCAGCACGGCGATGGTCGCGCGGCTGGCCTCCAGCGCGTCGGCGACCAGCCGCGGGTCGGGGCGCATCAGCGTGACGCCCGCCGCCTCCACCGCCACGTCGGCGCCGCCGCCGATGGCGATGCCGATATCGGCCGCCGCCAGCGCCGGGGCGTCGTTGACGCCGTCGCCGACCATGGCGACGGTCCTGCCCTCGGCCCTGAGCGCGGCGACGACCTTCGCCTTGTCCTCGGGCAGCACCTCGCCGATCGCCCTGGAGATGCCCAGCGCCCCGGCCACGGCCTCGGCGACATGCGTCCGGTCGCCGCTCAGCAGCACCGTCTCGATGCCGCGCGCCTTCAGCGTCGCCACCGCCTCGGCCGCCTCGGGCCTGACCTGGTCGCCGAAATCGAGCGTGCCGAGCAGCGCGAAGCCGCCCGCGCCCTCCGCGGCGGCGACATGGATCCGGGTCTCGTCCGCCGCTTCCGGTTCGACGCCAAGGCGCGCGGGGTCGAGCTTCAGTTCCTGCATCAGCCGCGCATTGCCGACGCGCAGCTCCCGGCCCGCCACCACCGCCGCAAAGCCGCGACCGGCCAGCCGGGCGAAGGAGCCCACCGGCAGAAGGTCGAGGTGGTTCTCCGAGGCCGCGGCGCGGCTGGCGTCGGCCAGGGGATGCTCGCTGCCCTGCTGCGCCGAGGCGACCAGCGCCAGCAGCGCCGCCGCATCGCCGTCCGCGGCATGGATCGCGCGCAGCCTGGGCTTGCCCTGGGTCAGGGTGCCGGTCTTGTCGAAGATCACTGTGTCGACCTTGAGCGCGCGCTCCAGCACCTCGGCGTCGCGGATCAGGATGCCCCGGCGCGCGGCGCTGCCGATGCCGACCATCAGCGCCGCCGGCGTCGCCAGACCAAGGGCGCAGGGGCACGCGATCACGAGGACCGACACCGCGTTGATGATCGCAACATCCACCGACGGCCCGAAGGCGAGCCAGCCGAGGAGCGTCAGCAGCGCGAGCCCTAGGACCACCGGCACGAAGACGGCGGCGACCTGATCCACCATGCGCTGCACCGGCGGCTTCGAGGCCTGGGCACCGTCGACGAGCTGGATGATGCGCGCCAGCATCGTGTCGCGGCCGATGGCCTCGACCCTCACCTGCACCAGCCCGTCGCCGTTGAGCGCCCCGCCGGTGACCTGGGCGCCCATGCCCTTGTGCACGGGCAGCGGCTCGCCGGTCAGCAGCGACTCGTCCATGTCGCTCTCGCCGCCCACGACGATGCCGTCCACCGGCACGCGCTCGCCCGGCCGCACCGCGACCACGTCGCCGCGCCGGACCTCGGCGATCGGCACGTCCTTGGGCTGGCCGGCGCGCATCACCCGGGCCGTGCGCGGCCGGAGCTGCATCAGCGCGCGGACCGCCGCCGAGGTGCCGCGCCGCGCCCGGCCCTCGAGCCATTTGCCCAGCAGCACGAAGGCGACCACGGCGGCGCCCGCCTCGAAATAGAGCGGTCCCGATCCGGTCCAGACATGCCACGCGCTGAGCCCGAAGGCCGCCGTGCCGCCGACCGCCACCAGCGTGTCCATGGTGCCGGTGAGCGTCTTCAGCGACTTCCAGGCGCCGGCATAGAAGCGCCGGCCGAGGATGGCCTGGACGACGAAGGCGAGCCCCATCTCGACCTGGGGCGGCAAGTGCCAGTGCGATCCCCAGGCCATGCCGATCATCGGCACGACCAGCGGCGCGGTCAGGACCAGCGCCAGGACCATCTCGACGGTCTGCCAGCGCGCCACGCCGCGCTCGCGGGCCTCGCGATCGTCTTCCCCCGCCTCGCTGCGCAGCGCGGCGCCATAGCCCGTCGCCTCGACCGCCCGGACCAGCTCGGCGATCTCGGTCTTGCCGCCGGCGGGAACGTCCACCAGTGCCCGGTTGGTAGCCAGGCTGACGGTCGCGGCCACCACGCCGGGAACGGCCTGGAGCGCCTTCTCGACCCGGCCGACGCAGGCGGCGCAGGTCATGCCCTCGATATCCAGCTCGATCCGCTCTGTCGGCACCCCGAACCCGGCCGCGTCCAGGGCCTCGACCGCCTCGCCCAGGCGCCAGGCCCCGTCGGGCACGATCTCGGCCCGCTCCGAGGCGATGCTGACCCGCGCCTCGGCCACCCCCGGCACCGCGCGCAGGGCCTTCTCCGCCCGCTGGACGCAGGCGGAGCAGGTCATGCCCGAGATGGGCAGGGAAATCGCGGCGGCGGCCATGGGGCGCTCCTGAAGCCTCTGGAGCAATATAGGTGGGGCTTCCAGAGACTGGAAGGTCAAGCCCGACGGCGCGACGACGTGGCCCAGGCCGGCAACCTGTTGCGTGTACTGCGGAAACCTACGGACCGTGGCGATCCCCAGAAGCGGCGTTAGGGTTTACCAGTTGTTAGGCGGGTAGCGGCAGAGTGAACGCAATACAACCGAAACAGGCTGCGCCAGGGAGCCACGCCCGATGACGATTGCGATCCGCGCCCCCCTCCTGTCACTGACCGCCCTGTCCTTCGCCGCCCTCCTCGCCTTCGCGCCGGCGCTCCGCGCCTCCGATCCGGGCGTGGCCGCCGACAGGATCACCTTCGGCCAGGCCGCCCCTTTCGAAGGGCCGGCCTCCGCCCTGGGCCTGGGCATGCGCCAGGGCATCCTCGCCGCCTTCGCCGAGGCCAACGCCAAGGGCGGGGTCAAGGGGCGCAAGCTCGACCTCAACGCCAAGGACGACGGCTACGAGCCGACCAAGTCGATCGAGGCAGTGAAGGCGCTCCTGGCCGAGAAGTCCTTCGCGCTGGTCGGCCCGGTCGGCACGCCGACCTCGATGGCCACCTTCCCGATCGCCGCCGAGGCGGGCGTGCCCTTCATCGGCCCGTTCACCGGCGCCGAGGGGTTGCGCAACCCCTACCGCCCGAACGTCGTCAACGTGCGCGCGTCCTATTTCCAGGAAACCGAGGAGATGGTCGAGCGCCTGACCAAGGACCTGAAGGTCGAGCGCATTGCGATCCTGTTCCAAGATGATGCCTTCGGCAGGGCCGGCCTCGCCGGCGTCCTGAAGGCGATGGAAAAGCGCAAGATGAAGCTGGTCGCCGACGCGGCCTTCGAGCGCAACACCACCGCCGTGAAGCAGGCCCTGCTCGAGATCCGCCGCGCCGACCCGCAGGCGGTGATCATGGTCGGCCCGTACAAGCCGATGGCCGAGTTCATCAAGCTCGCCCGCCGCATCAAACTGCAGTCGACCTTCGTCAACATCTCCTTCGTCGGCTCGGAAGCACTGGCGAAGGAAGTCGGCGAGCAGGGCGAGGGCGTCGTCGTGACCCAGGTCGTGCCCTTCCCCTGGGACATGGCGAACCCGCTGGTGCAAAAGTACCAGGCCGCGCTCAAGGCCGCCGACGCCAAGGCGCAGCCCGGCTTCGTCTCGTTCGAGGGCTACATCGTCGGGCGCCTGGTGATCGCCGCGCTGGAGCAGATCGACGGCGAGCCGACGCGGAAAGCCCTGCTCGAGAAGCTGACCCAGGGCACCTACGACATCGACGGCGCCAAGATCGCCTTCGGCGCCAACGACAACCAGGGCATGGACCAGGTCTTCGTCTCGGTGCTGCAGAAGGACGGCAGCTTCAAGGCGGTCAAGACCCTGGCGACGCCGGGAAGCTGACCCGCCTCCACCTTCCGAACGCGCCCCAGAAAAACGCTCGATACAGGGAACCATCCCCATGCGACTGCCGATACCCGCGATCAAGCTGCCCGCCCTGCCCGCGATCCCCTTCCTTGCGAAGGTGAACGTGCCGATGCGGCACAAGCTCTACCTGAGCTTTGCGGTCGCTGCCGGCCTGACGGTCGTGTCGGCGGTAGTGGCCTGGGTGTCCTACACCAAGGTCGAGCACGGCGTTGCGCATATCAGCCAGAAATCGATGCCGTCGGTGGTCTCGGCGCTGACGCTCTCGCGCCAGGCGGCGATGCTGACCGCCGCCGCCCCGGCCTTGGCCGGCGCCAATTCCAAGCGCGAGCGCGCGGCCGAGCAGGCCCGGCTGCAGCAGATGGACAACGAGCTGAGCTCGGCCATGAGCATGCTGCAGGCCGGCGAGTTGATGCCCAAGGATCGCATTGCCGCGCTCGGCCAGGTGATTGAGCGCCAGCGCAAGGAACTGAAGACGCTCGACGACGCGGTCGGCCAGCGGCTCGACGCCGCCGCGGCGCGCGCCGAGGCGCTCGGCGCCATCGCCAGGCAGCGCGACGCCTTCGGCCAGAAGATGATCCCGCTGGTCGACGACGCGGTGTTCGAGCTGACGCTCGACCTCGACGACTTCGACCGCAACGCGTCGCCGCAGGCGATGGGCAAGACGCTGAAGAACCTGGCGGACGTGAAATTCGTGACCGTCCAGGGCCTGTACGGCCTGCTCGCCGAGGTCAACCTGGTCAGCGGCGTGCTCAAGGAGATCGGCCAGGCCGAGCGCGTCGAGCAGCTCGTCCCGATGCTGGACCGCTATACCGCCTCGGCCGCCCGGATGCGCAAGCTGCTGAGCCAGATCGAGACGACCGACGCTGCTGCGGCCAAGGCGCTCAAGCCCATCGCCGAGGCGATCCTGGCCTACGGCGCCGCCGACAAGGGCTTGCCGGCCCTGCGCCGCACCGAGCTCGCCGCCCAGGTCGCGGGCGACAAGGCGCTGGCCTCGGCCTCGCGCATCGCCGAGGAACTGTCGGGCGAGATCGCGGTGGACGTCAGCTCGGCCGAGACCCAGAACCTGGTCACGGTCGGCTCGCTCGGCGAGATGATCCAGGCGAGCAAGCGGCAGCTCCTGGCCCTGTCCGGCATTTCCGTCGTGATCGCGCTGCTGGTGACCTACTTCGTGGTCTATCGCGGCGTCGTCGGCCCGATCGCCGGCCTGACCCAGGCCATGGCCAAGCTGGCCGAGAAGGACTGGACGGTCGCGGTTCCCTCCCTCGCCCGCCAGGACGAGATCGGCCGCATGGCCCGCACCGTCGACGTGTTCAAGGCGAACGGACTGGACAACGAGCGCCTGCAGCGCGAAGCCGCCGAGGCCCAGGCCCGCGAGCTCGAGCGCCAGAAGGAGTCGGCAGAGCAGCAGCAGCTCCAGGCGCAGAAACAGCGCGACGAGGAGCAGCGCCAGCAAGCGCAAGAGCAGCAGCGCCGGGAAGCGGCGGAGCAGGAGCGCCAGCAGCAGCAGGAAGCCGCCGAGAAGCGCCGCAAGCAGGAGATGCAGGACCTGGCCCAGGCCTTCGAGGCCTCGGTCAAGGGCGTGGTCGCGACGGTGATCCAGGCCGCCGCCGACATGCGCGCGACCGCGACCGCCATGGCCGCGAACGCCGAGCAGACCGCCAGCCAGGCCCAGGGCGCGTCGTCGGCCTCCGAGCAGGCCTCGGGCTCGGTCCGCAACGTGGCCGCGGCCAGCGAGGAGCTCTCGGCCTCGATCCAGGAGATCAGCCGCCAGGTCGCCCAGTCGGCCGAGAAGTCGCGCGACGCCTCGACCCAGGCCGGGAAGACCAACGACACCGTCCAGGGCCTGACCGACGCGGCGCAGAAGATCGGCGCGGTGGTCGAGCTCATCAACCAGATCGCGGGCCAGACCAACCTCCTGGCGCTCAACGCCACGATCGAGGCGGCGCGCGCGGGCGAGGCCGGCAAGGGCTTCGCCGTCGTCGCCTCCGAGGTCAAGACGCTCGCCAACCAGACCGCCAAGGCGACCGAGGACATTTCCAGGCACGTCACGGCGATCCAGGCCTCGACCAGCGACGCGGTCGGCGCGATCCGCGCGATTGCCGGCACGATCGGCGAGATCGACGAGATCGCCGGCGCGGTGCGCCAGTCGGTCGAGCAGCAGAGCGCGGCCACGGCCGAGATCAGCCGCTCGGTGCAGGAAGCCTCGGTCGGCACCGGCACGGTCAACACCAATATCGCCGGCGTCACCTCGGCCGCGCGCGAGACCGGCGAGGCCGCGTCCAAGATGCAGGCCGCCGCCGAATCCCTGTCGCGCGAGGCCGAGCGCCTGAACGAAGAGGTCGACGGCTTCATCCGCCTGGTACGCGCGGCGTAGCCGCCGCCTGCCCCGCCGCCTTTCCCACCCCCCTTGGCGGCGGGGAAAATCTCGGCGACAGTCCCGGTCCTTCAAGGACCAGGGGTTCCGCCATGCCGACCGTCAAGCCTGTAGCGTATGCCGATGCGTCGCCCGAGGTGCGCGCCGTCTATGACGACATCATGGCGACGCGCAAGATCGACTGGGTCAACAACATGTGGACTACCCTGGCCCACCACCCGCCGACCCTGAAGCGCACCTGGGAGTCGGTGAAGCAGGTGATGGCGCCGGGCGCGCTGGATTCCCTGACCAAGGAAATGATCTACTTGGCGATCAGCGCCACGAACAACTGCGAGTACTGCATCCGCTCGCATACCGCGGCCGCGCGCAAGGCCGGGATGACCGAGGCGATGCTGGGCGAGCTGATCGCCGTGATCGGCATGGCGAACGAGACCAACCGCATCGCCAACGCCTACCAGATCGAGGTCGACGAGCGCTTCAAGCAGGTTCCGTGACAACTGGCAATCCGATGGCGGCGCCCGCCGCGGAGCGGCATGCAGCAATCGTCGGCGCCGGGCCGGCCGGCTCGGCCGTGTCCGAGATCCTGTCCAAGGCCGGCATCGCCCACGACCTCTTCGACGAGCAGCCGCGCGCCGGCGGCAATATCGGCCGCCGCCGCTTCGACGCCCCGCCCCAGGCGCCCGAGGGTGCGCCGCTTTGCCGCTACCACGCCTCGACGCGCGTGCTGTCGGCGTCGCCGGAACGCGAACTGACCTGGGACGACGGCGACGCCATTCATCGCCAGACCTACGACGCGGTGTTCCTCTGCGCCGGCGCCTATGACGGCATGCTGCCGCGCGAGGGGCGCTTCGACACGTGGTGCGCGGCGGGGTCGCTGCAGGCCCTGCTGAAAGGCCAGGGCATCGTGCCGGAGGGGCCTGTCCTGATCGCGGGAGCGGGGCCGTTCCTGCACATCGTCGCGGCCGACTTGGCACGCGCCGGCGCCAAGGTCGCGGCGGTGGTCGACGCCCTGCCCCGCCTCGCCTACGTCAACCTTCTGCCCTACGCCCTGCCCGTCCTCGGCAATATCGGCATCATGCGCGACGCCCAGCGCGTGCTGCGCGGATCAGGCGTGCCGGTGCAGTTCGGCCGGCGCGTCGCCACCCTGGCGCGCGACCATGCCGTCACCGACCGGGGCGAACGCATCGACTTCGCGATTGCCGGCATCAGTGACTGGTTCGCGCCGCAGACCCAGCTCGCCCGCAGCGCCGGCTGCGCCCAGGAATGGTCGGATACCGGACGTTATTTCATAACATCGGTCGACGATGCCTATCGCACCGACCGCGAGGGCATCTACGTGCTCGGCGAGGGCGCAGGGGTCCGTGGCGGCCCGCATGCCCGCCTGAGCGGGCTGGTGGCCTCCCTGGCGTGGCTGGAGGCGGTCGGGCACCCGGCACCGCCCGGCCACGACCGGCACGCCCTGGAGCGCCAGGCGCGCGACGTGGCGGCCTTCGGCCAGGCGCTGGAAGCGGCCATGACGAAACGCGATGTTATAGCATCCGGCGAGGCCTGGGCCTGCGCCTGCGAGCGCGTGCCGGTCGCGGCGGTCCGCGACGCCATCGACCAGGGGCTGGAGGACCTGTCCTCGCTGAAGATCGTCACGCGCTGCGGCATGGGATCGTGCCAGGGCCGGTACTGCGAGCCGGTCGTCGGCCGCCTGATCGCCGAGCGCCACCGCACCCCGCGCGCGCCCTTGACGCAGAAGGTGCTGGCCCGGCCGCTGGACGTCGGGGAGCTGATCCGCCGTGGCTAGCTACGACATCGTCGTCATCGGCACGGGCATCTCCGGCAGCTTCACGGCGCTGCACCTGGTCGACGCCGGGTTCAAGGTGCTGGTCGTCGACCGCAACGGGCTCGCAGCCGGCACGTCGCGCGCCTCCGACGGCAACCTGCTGATCTCGGACAAGTCGCCGGGCGTGCTGTTCGACATGACGATCGACAGCTTCGTCCACTGGGACGCGATGATCGCCGCCCTGGGCAATCACTGCGAATACGACATCAAGGGCGCGACGCTGGCGACG
>JAEULC010000200.1 GCA_016792605.1 Rhodospirillales bacterium | reverse complement strand
CCGCCGTGGATCAGCTTCGAACTGGCCGAGGAGGTGGCGCCGGCAAGGTCGCCCTTCTCGCACAGGATGACCTTGAGCCCGCGGCCCGTCGCGTCGCGCGCGATCCCGGCGCCGTTGACGCCGCCGCCGACGATCAGAAGGTCATAGGGAGGAGAACCGGTTTCGGACATGGCGCGGGAAGATAGCGAAGCCCGGGCTCGGCGTCGCGCATAAATGTGACGGTTTGATTACAGCCCTATTCCGGCACGCCGGCCTTCCTGAGTCCCTCGACAAACACGTCGCAATGGGCGAAGCGCGCGAGGTTCTTGCGCAGCACGCTGAGCCGGATAGGCGGGCCGACGCGGTTGCGCGCGGCGATGTATTCCTCGGCCTCGGCGTCCAGGCCCAGATGGCCGCAGCACGAGATCAGCGTGTTGTAGTGCCCGGCATACTCGGCAAAGGCGGCGATCGAGCGCCGGAGATGCGGCAGGGCCTCGGCGAAGCGTCGCTTTGCGAGCAGCGCCAGGCCATGGAAGGTGGTGTAGAAGCCGGCGAAGCTGTCGACCGGGCTCAGCTTCAGCGCCTGGCCGGTCTCCGCGATGGCTTCGTCGAACCGACCCGCGCGCAAGAGCGCCCAGCCATAGGCCATGTGTCCGAGCGCAAAGGCGGGATTGAGGTTCAGCGCCTCCTCCAGTTCGCCCAGCGCGCGGTCGTGCTGGCCCGAGGTGCTGAAGCACAGGCCCGCCACCATACGCGCCCAGGGATCGTTGGGATCGAGCGACAGCGCCTCCTGGGCGTGGACCGCGGCCTGTCGATAGCCTTCGTCGCGATCCGGGTGCCAGTAGCAGAGCGTGTGCCAATAGAGCGCCCAGCCGAGCAACGCGTGTGCGCGGGCATAGTCCGGCGCCAGCCGGATCGCGTCGCGCAGCAGCGTCTGCGCCTCCTGGCTGTGCCGAGGGTCGACCCGGCTGATCAGGCAGAGCGAGCGCACCGCGCTGCCCCAGGCATCGATGCTTTCGGGCCGCTTTGCCGCCGCCCGCGTGCCTTCCTGGACGTAGAGATGCGGCTCGACCGCGGCGACGACGTGATCGCAGATCTCGTCCTTCACCGCGAACAGATCCTGCACCTGGCGGTCGTACTTCGCCGCCCAGATATGGCTGCCGGTTTCCGCGTCGATCAGCTGGCCGGTGATGCGGATGCGCTGGTCGGCCATGCGCACGCTGCCTTCCAGCACGTAGCGCACGCCGAGGTCGCGCGCCGCCTGACGCACATCCACGGCCCGGCCCTTGTAGGTGAAGGTCGAATTGCGCGCGATCACGAACAGCCAGGAGAAGCGGCATAGCGCCGTGATGATGTCCTCGGTGATGCCGTCGGCGAAGAAATCCTGCGCCGGGTCGCCGCCCATGTTGGCGAAGGGCAGGACGGCGATCGAGGGCTTGTCGATCGGGCGCGGGGCTTCGTCGTCGGGCGCGTCCGGCGCCAGGGCCGCCCCACCCAGCATCGGCCGCAGCGCCAGCTTGGTGTAGCCCTCGACGACCGACAGCGTGCGGTCGGAAAACAGGCCGGTCAGCAGCTTGTCGACGGTCGATTTGCCCAGCCGGGTGCGGTGGGCGAATTCCTCGCGGGAAATGCGCTCGCGGGCAATGAAGTCCTTGATGGCGGCGGCAATCCGCCTCTTGCCGTCCATGGTCGCCCTGCCTCGACGCGGGAAGGCCGCTTGCCGGCGGAAACCCGCCGGAAAGAACCGGAAAGGTTGGGGGAGTGCATCGGAAAGCCGCGCGCCGTAGAAACCGCGCCCTGCCCGACCGGCCCCTGATCAGTGGAGGTATATCCCCATGCGCCATGCCCTTGTCAATGCAACCTGGGTCAATGCGACCCTGCTGGCCCTCGCGCTGACGGCCGCCACGCTTCCCGCCGCCTTGCACCCCGCCTGGGCGCAGGACCGCGTGAAGCGTGGCGAGTACCTGGCCACCATCATGGATTGCACCGGCTGCCACACGCCGGGCGCCTTGATCGGCAAGCCGGAGCAGGCGCGCGCCCTCAGCGGCTCGACCATCGGCTTCGCCATACCCGCGCTCGGCATCTTCTACCCGCCGAACCTGACGCCGGACCGCGAAACCGGGCTCGGCAAGTGGACCGAGGGCGAGATCGTGAAGGCCGTGCGCACGGGCGAGACGCCCAGCGGCCGCACGCTGGTGCCGATCATGCCCTACCACAGCTACGCCAGGCTGACCGATGCCGACGCCCAGGCGCTGGCGGCCTACCTGAAGAGCCTGAAGCCGATCAGGCACCAAGCGCCGGCGCCCACCGGCCCGCAGGAGAAGCCGAAGGCGCCCTACCTGACCCTTGTGGTGCCGCAATGACCCGGCACTGGCAGGACAGCACCCTGCTGCACGAGGACAGCACGGCGCGGGCGGGACTGTTCGCCACCGCCGCCTATTTCGAGCCGCCGCGGGACCTGCGCGGCGGCATCGCGTCGTTCCTGTTCGGGCTGGGCATCTTCGGCGCGATCATGCTGGCGATGGCCCTCGGCTGATTCGGGCGCTTGGACGGAAATTCCTGATGCACATGGATCACATCCAGGATCGCGGCGCAGGCACGGCCAAGTCCGCCTTCGCGGCATTTTGGTTCCACATCGCGGCGGCGATCGGATGCCTGCCGGCGATGGTCGGCCTGTCCCGGCGCATCGGCGCGGAACGATCGGCGGACAGCAAGCCGCGCCAGGCCAACCCCGCGCACGTCGCGCGGCCCGGCCCCAGGCGCGGCAACCTGGTCGAGGCGGCCATGCTGGCGATCGCGGCATCCGAGGCGCGCGAGGCTCGCAAGTCCGCCGCCGCGCGCAGCGGACACCAGAACGACCCGCCGCATTCCAGCTAGCGTCATCGCCGGGCTTGACCCGGCGTCCCGCGCTTTACACCTTGGCGCGACGCCGCCCCGGCAAACGAGCGGCGATGGGGGAGTGCCCGGGAATGCCAAGCGCCGCCTATCTGCTCGCCATCGACCAGGGCACGACGTCGAGCCGCGCCATCGTGTTCGACCGGCGCCTGAAGCCGCTGGGATCGGACCAGCGCGAGTTCCGCCAGATCTTCCCCCAGGACGGCTGGGTCGAGCACGACGCCGAGGAGATCTGGGACGGGGTGCGCGCGGTCTGCCGCGCGGCGCTGAAATCCGCGGGAATCGCTGCCGCCGACCTCGCCGGGATCGGCATCACCAACCAGCGCGAAACCACGGTCCTGTGGGACCGCGCGACGGGACACCCGCTCGCCAACGCCATCGTCTGGCAGGACCGGCGCACCGCCCAGACCTGCCAGGCGCTGAAGGACCAGGGCCACGACGCCATGGTACGCGACCGCACCGGGCTGGTGCTCGACCCCTATTTCTCTGCCACCAAGCTCGCCTGGCTGCTCGACCAGGTGCCAGGCGCGCGGGCGCGGGCCGAAAACGGCGAGATCGCCTTCGGCACGATCGACAGCTTCCTGCTGTGGCGCCTGACCGGCGGCAAGGCGCACGCGACCGACGCGACCAACGCGTCGCGCACCCTGCTCTACGACATCAAGCGCCAGGACTGGGACGACGACCTGCTGCGCCTGTTCCGCGTGCCGCGCGCGGTGCTGCCCCTCGTGCTGGACTGCGCCGCTGCCTTCGGCGTCGCCGAACAGGAGATCCTGGGGGCGCCGGTGCCGATCCTGGGCATGGCCGGGGACCAGCACGCCGCGGCGATCGGGCAGGCCTGTTTCCAGCCCGGGGCGATCAAGAGCACCTACGGCACGGGCTGCTTCGTGCTGGTGAACACCGGCGACCGGGTGATCCAGTCCAAGCACGGGCTGATCGCCACCACGGCCTACCGCCTGGGCGGCAAGCCGACCTACGCGGTCGAGGGCAGCATCTTCAATGCCGGCACGGCGGTGAAATGGCTGCGCGACTCGCTGCGGCTGATCCGCGACGCCGGCGAGACCGAGACCCTGGCGCGCTCGATCACCGATACCGGCGGGGTCTACCTGGTGCCGGCCTTCACCGGCCTCGGCGCGCCCTGGTGGGACCCCGAGGCGCGCGGCGCGGTGGTGGGGCTGACACGCGACTCGGGCGTGGCCGAGATCACGCGCGCGGCGCTGGAGTCGGTCTGCTACCAGACGGCCGACCTGGTCGACGCGATCCGCGAGGACGGGCTGGCGGAGCTGAAGGGCCTGCGCGTCGACGGCGGCATGGTCGTGAACGGATGGGCGATGCAATTCCTCGCCGACATCCTGGGCCTGCCGGTGGAGCGGCCGGTCGTGACCGAGACGACGGCGATGGGGGCGGCGGCGCTGGCCGGGCTGCAGGCCGGGATCTTCCGCGGGCTGGACGAGGTGGCGGCGGCCTGGTCGCTGGACCGCGGCTTTGCGCCTGACATGGCGGCGGAGCGCCGCGCGACGCTGCGGCGGGGATGGAAGACGGCAGTCGGGCGCGTGCTTTCCGCACGCGCCCCCTGACCACCTTTACGAACTGAAGCTGCCTGGATCAGCCGAAGAGGCTGAGGACCGACTGCTCGCTCTGCGCCGCGAGGCTGAGCGAGTTGATGCCGAGCTGCTGGCGGGTCTGGAGCGCCAGCAGGTTGGCGCCCTCTTCGTTGGTGTCCGCCAGCGTCAGCTTGTCCGCGCCTTCCTGCAGCGTGTTGACCATCGCGCTCAGGAAGTCGAGGCGGGTCTGCAGGAGCGTGGTCTGCGAGCCGAGCGTCGAGGCCGTGGTGCGGAGCTGGCCCAGCGCGCTCTGGTACTCGTCCATGTCGGCGTTGATGTCGCCGACCGTGCCCCAGTTGTTCGACGTCGCGGAGATGTCGGCGCCCAGGTTGGCGGCCGACATGTTGATGCCGGCGACCGTCAACTCGATCGTCGAGTCTTCGTTGAAGTTGATTTCCATGTTGTCCGGCGTCGCCCGGATCAGGTTGACGCCGTTGTAGCCGGCGTCATTGATCAGATTGTCGAGCTGGGCGGCAAGCTGCTCGGCCTGGTTGGCGAGCTGCGAGCGTTCCGCCGCAGTGATCGCGTTCTTGGCCGCGGCGCCGAGACCCTTGAGCTGCTCGACGATCTTGACCGCGCCTTCGATGCCCGAGAGCGCCGACTTCAGCGTCTGGATCGACTGGTCGATCGAGTCCTTGACCTGCGACAGGTCGTTCGCGCGGTTGCTTAGCGAGCGCGACTGGAAGAACGCCGAGGCGTTGTCCAGCGCGCTGTTGACCTCGAGGCCCGTCGACAGCCTGGCCTGGGTGCGGCCGATCAGCTTGGTCGTGGTCTGCAAGGCCAGCAAGTTCGTCCGCGAGGCCGCGGATAGCTTGATGTCGTCTGCCATGATACGTGCTCCAGTTCGCTTTTTCTGGTGGTAGCCGAGGGATTCGTTCCCGCCCCGCTTCTTCGCAAAGACCTTGCCAACCTGTATCTATATGATTTTATTGAATTTTTAGTGTGCGCGGGGAAAACTGCAGGCAATTTTTGCCGAATTGTCCGCAACCCTGGGGGCCCAACCCAGCCAAATTTACCTACAGCACCGATGACCCTGCGCGACGCGCGCCGGAAACGTCGAACGGCCGCCGGGCTTCTTGCCCAGCGGCCGTTCTGCTGCTGCCCCCGGAGAAGGGCTGACCGAACCTGGTCGGAAGAAACGGACTAGCTGAAGAGGTTCAGGATCGCCTGCTCGCTCTGCGCCGCGAGGCTGAGCGAGTTGATGCCGAGCTGCTGGCGGGTCTGCAGGGCCAGCAGGTTGGCGCCTTCCTCGTTGGTATCCGCCAGCGTCAGCTTGTCGGAACCTTCCTTCAGCGTGTTCACGATGTCGGCGATGAAGTCGAAGCGCGTCTGCAGCAGGGTGTTCTGCGAGCCCAGCGTCGCCGCCGAGGTGCGCAGCTGGCCCAGCGCGCTGGTGTATTCGTCGAGATCCGCGTTGATGTCGCCGACCGTGCCCCAGTTGTTGGTGCAGGCGGAGATATCAGCGCCGAGGTTCGCCGAGGTGACGTTCACGCCGACGATGGTCAGCTCGATCGCCGAGTCCTCGTTGAAGTTCACCTGCATGTTGTCCGGCGTCGCGCGGACCAGGTTGAGGCCGTTGTAGCTGGCGTCGTTCAAGAGCAGGTCGAGCTGGGCGGCGAGCTGCTCGGCCTGGTTGGCGAGCGTCGACCGCTCGGTCGCGGTGGTCGCGTTCTTGGCGCCGTTGGCGAGACCCTTGATCTGCTCGACCAGCTTGGTCGCGGCCTCGATGCCCTGGACCGCCGCCTTGAGCGTCTGGATCGCCTGGTCGACGCCGTCCTTGACGGTCGACAGGTCCGCAGCGCGGTTGGTCAGCGAGCGCGCCTGGAAGAACGCCGAGGCGTCGTCCAGCGCGCTGTTGACCTTGAGCCCGGTCGACAGGCGTTCCTGGGTGCGGCCGATCAGCCGCGTGGTTGCCTGAAGCGACAGCAGGTTCGTTCGCGTCGAGGCAGAGAGTTTGACTTCCTGAGCCATGGTTCGTGCTCCGAGTGCAGTTCACGTCATTCACGTGGTCTTCCGACGCCGCCCTCTTTGCAGATGCCGTGCCAGACTCCAATGCATTGATTTCAATTGGTAATTACGAGTTTACGCGGAATCGCGGCCGGTCCGAAAGCTCCACCTCCCGAAGCCGGACGGCAAAAACTGCCGGGCATTTCGGGAAAATGCCGGCGGTTGCTGCCGGGTGGAACCGCCCGGATCGGCGCCCAGGCTGTGGGGTCAGGACTTGTTGAAATCGGCCAGCACGGTGCAGGTCACGTCGCGGAAGACCTTGGTGAACTGGCGGTACTCGTCCCAGACCGAATAGACGTCGATCGTGGCGCCGTTGGCGAAGCCGAAATGCGCCGTGTTGCGCGCCCGGTGGCGCTGGCCGAACAGGAACTCGGGCTCGTTCAGGACCCGCACCGTTTCCGGCTCGCCGACCTGGGCGGTCAGGCGCTCGACCATGGCGATGAACATCGCCCGGCACTCCAGGTATTCCTTCACCTCGGCCGCGAGCAGGTTCTCGTTCACGATGCGCTCGACCAGGCCGCCGCGATTGAACATCACCTTGAGCCGGAAGCGGCTGACCGGCCGGTCCTGCCCCTTCTCGACGCGCTCGGTGACGATCCAGTACTCGCCGACATCGCGCCGGAACTCGCCGTCCGGGCGCGCGGCCTTCACCTCGGCCAGCGTCATGCCGAAGCGGATGCGGGCATAGCCGTCCAGGTCGCGCTTGCCGGCCGCGGTGGCGCCTTCGGGCCCGGGGGCGGCCAGGACGAGCAGCGCCAGCAGCGCAGCCATCGTCTTTGGACCGAATCGTCGTGCCCCATTGGACTCGCGCGGTGGCTTCATTGCCGTACGTCTTTCCCTAAAGGCGGCAACCACTTCATTTAGGGCCTGTGAAGCCCTGCCCGTCAATCGCTAGACTTGGCCCACCCGGGTCCCGGCCCGAAGCGGGAGGAGACAAGAATATGTGTCGATGGCTTGCCTATGCCGGCAAGGCGATCCCCATGTCCACCTTGCTGTTCCAGCCGAACAACTCGCTGATCCGCCAGAGCCTGTCGGCCCAGCGCTCGATCGTGCCGACCAACGGCGACGGGTTCGGGCTGGGCTGGTACGGCGACCTCGCCTCGCCCGGCCTGTTCCGCGACACCATGCCGGCCTGGAACGACGCCAACCTGGTGAGCCTGGCCGAGCAGATCCGCTCGCGCCTGTTCTTCGCCCATGTCCGCGCCTCGACCGGCACGGCCACGACCAGGCTCAACTGCCACCCGTTCCGCCATGGGCCGTGGCTGTTCATGCACAACGGCAAGATCGGCGGCTACAGCCGGATCCGGCGCGAACTCGAGCAGATGATCCCGCTCGAATACTACAACCGTCGCGAGGGCAGCACGGACAGCGAGCTGTTCTTCTTCCTGGCGCTCAGCTACGGGCTGGAGCTGGACCCGCCGACGGCGCTGGCGCGCACGGTCGGGCTGATCGAGCAGGTGATGGAGGCCAACAAGGTCGACGAGCCGCTGCGCATCACCGCCGCGGCCAGCGACGGCAACCGCATCGTGGCGCTGCGCCACTCGACCGACCGGCGATCGCCCAGCCTCTACTTCGCGTCCGGCGCCGAGGTGGCCGTGCTGGAGGGCGAGTGCCGCTTCACCCACGGCCAGGGGTCGGTGCTGGTGCTGTCGGAGCCGCTCGACGAGGTTGCCGACTACTGGATCGAGGTACCTGAGTCGCACCTGCTGACGGCGGAGAATGGCGTGGTCGACCTGCGCGCGTTCGCCCCCGCGGCACCGGCCTGCCCGGTGCCGGCGTGAGGGATCCTTAGCCGGATCGCCGAAGCACCAGGACCGACATCGACGCATGGGTCGCGACATGCGCCGCGTTCGGTCCGATCAGGTAGTCGCGCATTTCAGGACGATGCGACTCCATCACGATCAGGTCGCACCCCGCCTCGCTTGCCACCCGCAGCACTTCGTGCCCGATGCTGCCGGCAAGGACCCGGCGGTGCAGCACCACACCCTGGTCCTGGTAGTCGGCGACGATCAGGGCCAGCGCCTTTTCCGCGTCGGCGATCAGGTGATCGAGCTGGAACCCCATGCGGACGCCAGAGAGGATCGACTGGACGTCGCGCACGACGGTCATCACCGTGACCTCCGCGGCCGACGGCCGGGCAAGCTCGATCGCCTGCGGCAAGGCGTGCTGCCAGCTGCTGCGGTGGGCGACATCGATGGGTACCAGTATCGACTTGAACATCGGGCTTCCCGATCCTCCCGCGCCCCCGGCTACGGCCTTGGCTGCAACGGCCGCCGCGCCGGCAACAGCGCGGCAACCAGCCCAGCGACCATGCCACCCACCCCGGCGAATAGCCAGTCGGCCGCGTGCAAGGGCCGCAGATGCAAAAAGTCGCCGATGGCCGGCGTCTGCGCCAAAACGACCGCCGACAGTATTGCCATCGCGACCACGCCGGCTGCAGTCCAGGACCGCAGGCCGCTCAGGCCCGCGGTGATGCAGGCGCTGGCGAGGATGAGCGCGGCCAGAGCCATGGTCCGCGCATGGGCGACGTCGCCGTCCGCGCCCAGGGCGTGGACGAAGCCCCACAGGACGACCGCCGTCACCAGGGCGCCGACGCCGGCGATCACGCCCCATTCCCGCAACTCGAAGAACCGGGACGCCGCGCGCCGATCGACCCGCGCCAGGCGGTCCGCGCCCGGCAGTTGCTGGAACACGAGCATGGCGGTGGGGTGGATGATCAGCTCCAGCCACACGATGTGCACGGGGAGATAGAGCAGCGGGTAGCCAAGGAACGGCACAATGGCGGCGGTCGCGACGAACGGCAGGTGGATGATCAGAAGGTAGGCGAAGCTGAGCTTCAAGCTCTCGAACAGTTGCCGGCCCTCGGCAATGGCGCGAACGATGGTACGGAAATTGTCGTCGAACAATACGATCGACGCCACTTCCCGCGCGCTCTGCGCGCCGCGCTCGCCCATCGCGATCCCGATGTCGGCGCCCTGCAAGGCCGGCACGTCATTGACCCCGTCACCGGTTACCGCGACGATTTCTCCGCTGTGCTGCAGCGCGCGGACCAGGTCGAGCTTCTGCGCTGGATAGGCCCTGGCCACGACGTCCAGCCCGCGCAGCCCCTTCAAGCCGCCGTCGCGCAGGCACGCCGCGAGGTCGGCACCTTCGACGACACGGGGCGGGTGGGCGCCGATCCCAAGCTCGGTGGCGATGGCTGCCGCGGTCGCGCGATGGTCGCCCGTGACCATGATGATCCGGATCCCGGCGGCCGTCGCCTTGGCCACGGCATCGGCGACGCCGTCGCGCACCGGGTCCTCGAACGCCAGCAGCCCGAGAAACGCGTAGTCCCGATCGGGCTCGCCCTGGTCCCACATAGTCAACGCGCGCTCGGCGCAGGCGATGACCTTGTGGCCGTCCGCCGCCAGCGCCTCGGTCTTCGCCAGCCACGATGCGCGCGCGCTGTCCGCCATGCCCGTCATCGCGCAGATCACCTCGGGCGCGCCCTTGGCCGCGGCGAGCAACTGCCCGCCTTCCTGGCGCAGGACGGCCACTTCGCGCCGCCGGTCCTCGGTGAAGGGAAATGTCGCGACCTTCTCGCCGATCGCGCCGTCGCTCGCCTCCAGCAGCGCAAGATCCAGCGGATCGATGCTGCCGGCGCGCGAAGCCGCGGCGGCGACGCGCAGCAGGCGATCCTCCGCCACGCCGTCGGCCGGAACGCGATGCGCAAGCCGGAGCCGTCCCTCGGTGAGCGTGCCGGTCTTGTCCGAGCAGATGCAGGTGACCCGGCCGATGTTCTCGACGGCGACCGCGCGCCGGACGAGCGCCTGACGCCGCGCCAGCCGATAGGCGCCGGCGGCCAGGAAGAAGGTCAGGACGACGGGGAATTCCTCCGGCAAGGCGGCCACCGCCAAGGTCACGGCGCTCAGGAAGGCATCGGTTGCCCCGCAGCCCTGGGAATAGCGCACCGCCGCCAGGGCGACGCACACCAGCGCCGACACCACCAGCAGCACGGCGACGAGCGACCCGATCGCCCGCTGCAGCGGCGTCTGTTCGTGCGCCCCGCGCAGCCCGCAGCGGATGATCTGCCCGTAGGCCGTCTCGTCGCCGGTGTGGATGACGCGCATCCGTGCCTCGCCGGTAAGCAGCCGCGTTCCCGCCGAGCCCCAGTGCACGCCATCGACCAGCAGGTCCGGCGCGGGCGCGAGCCCACCTGCGGCCGGACGCTTGCGCACCGGCAGCGACTCGCCGGTCAGGGTCGATTCATCGGCCTGCAGATTCGCGCCGTCGACGATCACACCGTCCGCCGGCAGCACGCCGCCTTCGGCAACGACGACAAGATCGCCCGGCACCAGCTCGGTCGCCGCGACCTCGACGGTCATGCCGTCGCGCAGGACGCGCGCGCGCGCCGCCAGGCGGCCGGCCAGGCTGCCGGTCGTGGCCCGGGTGCGCCAATGCAGGAAGGCGTCCATGCCGAGGATGGGCAGCAAGGCGAGGCCGAGGACGATGGCCTCGGTCCGGTCGCCGAGCAGCCCGAACACCGACGCGGTCGCCGCCAGGAACCACACCATCGGATCGCGCGCGGTGTCGCGGATGACGGCGATCCATTCCGGCGGCCCGGACTCCAGGATGTCGTTGCGGCCATAGCGCGTCCGGCGGGCAGCGGCCTCCTCGGTCGTCAGCCCCACGGTGCTGCCGGAAAGCCCCTCGATTCGGGCGGCCTCTACAGGATGGCGCATCGGGCCTCCCGGGAACGGGCGCGACGACTAGGGAACAGGATCGTTGAATGGAGGCAACCGGACGCGACGTCGCCCGCCGGTCGAGGGCCGGGCGCGGCTAGAAGTTGACCCGCAGGCCCAGCCAGACCTGGTGCGAGTCAATGCCGAGCTCGAACTCGCCGGCCCCGCCGTTGTTGAAGGTCGGGTTGTTCAGCGTCAGGAAGCGGTAGCCGATCTCGGCGGTGAACATCTCGTTCACCTTGTAGCCGGCGCCGACCATCGCCTGGAACGCCAGCACCTGGTCGGACTGGTCGGCGAGGGTGAAGTTGTTGCCGCGGCTGGTGCCGGTGACGTTGTCCATGTTGACGTTGGCGAAGCCGATGCCGGCGCCGAAGAACGGCACGATCGGCGCGCCGAAATCCGCGTCCAGCACGGCATTCACGAAGCCGGTGAAGATCTTCACGTCGCCGTTGAGCTGCGGGTTGGTGTTGGTTTCGGTCCTGACCGTGCCGGTGGTGTCGCGGTAGGTGAACTGCGGCGAGGAGAAGCTCTCGGCGGAATGGCCTTCGTAGGTGCCCATCGCCTCGAGCCGCAGGTTGCCCCAGCGATAGCCGCCCGCGGCGCCGCCCCACGGGCCGCCGGACGTGCGCATGTCGCCGCGGTTGATCTGCGCGCCGGTATTGCCGTTGGAGATCTGGTCGCCCTGGATGCTCGGGGACTCGAGGAACGAGTAGCCGCCGAACAGGCGCATGTAGGGACCGCTGCCGCCCCCCTCGGCGGCCATCGCCCCTGAACACGCCAGGACGGCAGCCGACAATGCCGCGAGCAGCACAACGCTCGTGTTCCGCGCGCTCCGCACCATTGTCGACTGCCCCTGCCCCCCGAGCGTCATGCGTGATCCGACTAGGCCTTTGCCTTCAGGGGGATTTTCACTCCCTGAGGCGATATCGGGTCAACGAGTTTCGGCCCCCGGGCTTCACTCGGCCCCCGGCAGTGGCAACTCCGCCACAGCGTTGCAGCCGCGAATCAGGCAGATCGCGGAAAGGGAGCTGGGCCCGGCCACCGCGATGTCGCAGGCCGGGAATCCGATTGCGTGAAAAGGGCCGGAATCGTTATAGTTTCATCGAGGGGTTCATTGCTTACAGTGTAGGTAGATTATGGCGGTCGCGATCAAAATGGGCGTGGCGGCGCTTGCCCTTATCGGGTTGGTTTCGCTGGGGAATCCGTCGACGGCAACGGCGCAGGCCGTCGCCCCCGATGCGGCGAAGAAGTTCATCAGCGAGATGGGCGACCGCGCAGTCGCGGTGGGCAAGGAGACCAACCCGACCCAGCGCAACAACCAGTTCACGAAGTTGATGCTGGACGGCATGGACTTCAATTCGCTGGCGGTGGCGACCCTGGGCAAGATGGCCCGGACGGCCTCGGAGCCGGACAAGAAGGAATTCACCCGGCTGTTCGCCGCCTACGTCATCGACGTCGCGGTCGCCAAGCTGGGCAACACCCAGATCAACCGCTTCGCGCTCGGCGCCGCCAAGACCGAGCCGAACGGCGACGTGAAGGTCAACACCGCCATCGACCGCGCCGGCGACAAGCCGATCCAGGTCGACTGGCGGGTGAAGAACGTCGACGGGAAGCTCAAGGTCAACGACATGGAAGTCGAGGGCTTCAGCCTGCGCACCCACTACACCGGCGAGTTCGAGCGCGCCGGCGTCAGCACCGTCTCGGGCCTGATCGGCAAGCTGAAGGACCTCAACAAGAACTCCGCCGCCATGCCGGTCGTCGCCCAGGCGATGCCTTGAGGCCGGGCAGCGGATACGACCGACCCTGACGGAATGATCGACCCGGCCGCCGCGGCGGCCGGGTTCTTTCGTGCGATAGAGAAAAGAGCGGCAAAGTAGAACAAGCCGCGGTCCGATTAACGGATTTATAAATAAGTACTGTTACCCAGACTGCGACACCGTTCGCAGGGGTAGGGACACGATGCTACGCGGAATGAACAAGGCGGCTTTTGCTGCCGTCAGCCTGTTGGTGGCCGGACTGATGACGCCGGCGATGGGACAGCAGGTATCGCAGGCCGTAACGCCGGGCGCGATGCCGGCGGCGGCGGCGCCGGGCGCCCAGAACGCCTCGCTGAACGCGCCGAAAACCCTCACCCAGGACCTGGCGCGCACGTTCATCGACGAGCTCGGCCAGCGTACGCTGAGCGCGCTTCGCGCCGGCGGCCTCACCACCGAGCAGCGCACCGCCGAGCTCGGCCTGATCCTGATCGACGGCGTCGATTTCGACACGATCGCCCTGCAGACGCTCGGCCGCTACGCGCGCCGCAGCGACAGCAAGGAGTTCGGCGAGTTCGCGACCCTGTTCTCGGCCTACATCATCGACATGGCCGTCGAGAAGTTTGGCGCCATGCCGATCGAGTCCTACACGGTGACCTCGGCCTCGGCGATGCCGAACGGCGACGTGATGGTGCAGACCAGCGTCGCAACGACCACGAACATCAACGCCGGCTGGCGCGTGCGCCTGCTGCCGGACGGCCCGAAGATCGTCGACATCATCGTCGACGGCTACAGCATGACCACGCATTTCGCCGGCCAGTACCAGGACTGGCTGTCGAAGGCCGGGCTCGAGGGACTGGTGTCGAAGATGCGCAACCAGACCAAGAACTCGCTGTCGCTGGTCGTCGTGCGGGCGATGCGCGGCCAGGGCTAGACGACTTCTAGTCTTCCATCATCAGCGCAAAGGCCGGGGTGACCAGTTCCTCCGGCCTTTTTGCTGTCCGCAGGATGAAGCGCGCCGCGATGTGCCGTTTGGTCGCGTAGGCCATGCCCGCCTCCGGCCCCAGCACGGTGAGCGCGGTCGCCTGCGCGTCGGCGGTCATGCAGTCGCGCGCCAGCACCGTGACCGCGGCCACGCGGTCGTCGACCGGACTGCCGGTGCGCGGATCGAGCGTGTGGCCGTAGCGCCGCCCGCCCAGGTCGAAGAAGCGCCGCGCGTCGCCCGAGGTCGCGACCGCCAGGCCGTGCAGCGCGACGACCGTCTCGCGCGCGGCGCCGAGCGGTTCCTCGAGCGCCACCCACCAGGGCTGCAGGTCGCGCTTCACCCCTTCGCCACGCAGCTCGCCGCCGATCTCGACCAGGTGGCAATGGACGCCGAGGCCGGCAAGGCGCTCGCAGACAAGGTCGACGGCATAGCCCTTGGCGATGGAGGAGAAATCGAGCCGTGCCGCGCCGGGCTGCAGCACGCGTTCGCCGTCGCGCGCGACGCGGGCCCAGCCGCCCTGCGCGCGGATGGGCGCCATCGCCGCGGCGATCGCGGCGGCGGCGGGCGGCGATACGCGCGGCCCGCCGGGGCCGAAGCCCCAGAGGTCGACGAGCGCGCCGATCGTGGGATCGTAGGCGCCGTCCGTATCGCCGGCGAGGTCCAGCGCATGGTCCAGCACGCGCCGGAAATGCGCGGGCAACACGTGCCAGGCGCCCGCCGGCGCGCGGTTGTAGCGGCTGAGGTCCGAGGCCGGCTCCCACTGGCTCATCGCGGCGATGACCTGCGCCAGCGCCGCCTCGACCTCGCCCCGGGCGGCGCCGACCGTCACGCCCTGCGGCAGCAGCAGCTTGACCGACCAGGTCGTGCCCATCGTCGCGCCGCAGAGCGCGTGAAGCGGGGCGCGGGCGGGCGGCGGAGACAGAAGCGCCGGGCGCGGCGGCACCAGCACCCGGCGTTCCGAAGCGAGCATGGCGCGCGGCCGCGCGGGACGCTTCCTCCTATTGCGACAACACTTCCAGCGTCGCCGCGTAGTTGGCGCGGCGGCGTGGCGTGCGTCCGCCCGGGCCTTCCTCGTCCTGGATCGAGGCATTGATCCAGTACATGCCGGGCTCGGCCCACTTCACGCTGAACTCGCCCTGCTCGTCGGTCTCCAGCGTCATCTCCTGGAGGTTCTGGCGGTAGCGTATGCCGCTGGGGATGACGGTGACCTTGAGCTTCCTGGCCGGCTTGCCGTCGAACACCAGGCGGAACTTCGCCGCCTCGCCGACGAAGAGGTCGTTCGGATGCGTGATCGGGTCGAGCTCCAGCCCCTGCCCGGTCGGCTTCAGCGCATCGGTCGTCGGCTTGCCCGAGGTCACGAACACCTCGATGCGGCCCTGGCTCTGGGTGACGCGCAAGTCGTCGGCCTTCTCGGGCACCTCCTTGGCGAGGTTTTCCAGCGAGCCGCGCCAGCGCTTGGTCTGGCCATTCTCCTTCCACGACGCGAACAGGCCGGCGTTGGTCGTCGCGATGCGGTAGGTGCCCGGCTTTTCGAGCTGCACGTCGAAGGTCGAGCGGTAGCGGCCGATCGCCTTGTTCTGCGCCTCGACCGCGCCGCCATCGGGCCCGACGATCGCGAGCTGCGCCGCGGACGGCGCGCCGCCGGGCGGGGTGGGATCGCCGCCGCCCATCGGGGCGCCACCCGCCGGCGCTCCGCCCATGGGAGCGGCACCGGCCATCTGACCACCGCCCTGCTGGCCGCCGCGGTTGATGCGGATCTGCGGGAAGCCGGCAATGCGGAACGGCATGTGCTCGAAATAGAACAGGTCGTTCGACACCGCGGCGTCGATCGTGACCCAGTTGTCGCTGCCCGACAGCACCGTCGCGGACGGCAGCAGCCAGGCGCGATGCGCGTCGGCGCCGAGCGGCACCGCCACGAGCGCGGCCACCGCGGTGAGCTTCAGGGCAGTCTTGAACGGCATCTTGATCATGGTTCGCTCCTTCTCCCCTCTTAGGGCGCGAGATCGACGACGAGCGCACCGAGCTCGTGCTCGCCTTGCGCCTTGAGATTCTGGGCGGCCTTCGGCGGCCATTCGAACGGCACGCGCAGCAGCTCGCGGCCGCCGACCTCGCGCGCCGCCTCCACCACCAGCTCGTATTTTCCGGGCGCCAGCGTGCCGAGCGTCGACTTGCCCTCCGGGAAGGACAGCTGGTGCTCGCCCGGCGCGCGAGTCGCGCTCGAGAGCCCGTCGACCGGCATGTCCAGCGAGCGGCCGGTGCGCCGCCACCACTGGCGCATGTCCTTCAGCCACTTCGTGCCTTCGTTGTCCTTGAGCTTCACGTCGTACCAGACCGCCAGGTTGGCGGCGACGGACTGGTCGGGCTTCTCGACCCACATCGCGACGTACGGCCGGTGATATTCGGCGACGGTGAGCTTCGGCACCTCGACCTTCACCTTGATCTCGGCAGCGGCGAGCGGCGCGGCGGCAAATCCGGCCGCCGCGCCGGTCAGGAGAGCCCTGGAAATCAGAACGCGCATTCAGTCCCCTCGGTCGTGAGCGTCAGTGCATGAAGAAGATCGCGAGCAGCATCGGGATCACGAGGCCGAGCGCGACGGTGGGCCAGGTCATCGGCCGGTTGACGGCATGGACCTGCAGCAGCAGGACGCCGGTGACGCAGAAGATCACGCAGGCGACCGCGAAGAGGTCGATGAACCAGCTCCAAGCCTCGCCGGTGTGGCGGCCCTTGTGCAGGTCGTTGAGATAGGAGACCCAGCCGCGGCTGGTGACCTCGTGCAAGACCTCGCCGGTGCCCAGTTCGATGCTGAGCCAGGCGTCGCCGCCGGGACGCGGCAGGCCGACATAGATCTCGCCGTCCGACCACTCCGCCTCCTTGCCCTGGAGGCGCGCGGGCAGCCTGGCCTCGATCCACGCCGCGGCGGCGTCGGGCACCGGCTTCTTGCCCTTGAATTTTTCCCGGGCGAGCGGCGCCAGGAACTCGCCCGGCAGCGTCGCCTTCGTCGACGTGACCTGCGGCTTGGCCTCGATCTTTGCGGCGTGGTTGAGCGTGATGCCGGTGATCGCGAACAACAGCATCCCGACCAGCGAGATCGCGGCGCTGATCCAGTGCCACTGGTGAAGCTGTTTCATCCAGAAGGCGCGGCGCTTGGTCTGCTTCTTTTTCTTCTTCAGCGGATGCGCGGCAGGCGACGCGACAGCGACCTGCGCTTGCGCCTTGCCCGATACCGCTTCCGCCACGCGCAGGCTGTCGCCGTCCACGATCACGTCCGCCTGGGTCCAACGGGGCACGCAGCGACGGTCGCGGACCCCCCGGTCGATCCTGAGCGACGGCCGAAGTAATCATGAATGCGACTTATTTGCAATAGCAACACGGCACTGTCCCCCGCGACCGCCGTTGTTCATTCACGCGCGCTTGGCGGTTTTCCTGCGCAGGCTTGTAAGCATCTGGAACAGCACGGCTAATTCCGTTCAGGCAGCATTCAGGTCGGCTTGGTTACCGTGGCCACCGCAACGAAGACGGACACGTCGCTAGAGGTCCAAGGAGGACGTGATGAAGACGAAGCAGATGATGGCCGCCGCTGGCCTGGCGTTGTCCCTGGTGGCCGGCATCGGCCTGGGCGCCAGCGTCGCCGCGGCCGCCGCCCCGATGGGCGCCGTCGCCAGGACGCAGGCAACGGTCGACGCGAGCACCAGCACGGCGGGCGTGGAGCAGGTGAACTACTACCAGCGCCACCATCACGGCGGGCACTACTACGGCAGGCACTACTATGGCCGACCCTATTATGGCAGGCACTACTATGGCCGCCCGTACTGGGGCCCGCCGGTCGTGTACCGCCCGTACCGCCCGCTGCCGTACTACTACGCGCCCTACTACTACGCGCCGCCGGCCTACTACTACCCGTACTGAGGACGGGCTAGCTGGTCATCAGCGCGCGGACATGCGCCGCCGCGCTGTCGGCCAGGGCGTGGAGGTCGTAGCCGCCCTCGAGCGTGGAGACGACGCGTGACTTGCACGCGTCGTTCGCCACCTTCACCAGCTCGGTCGTGGCCCAGTGATAGTCGCTGGCATGCAGCCGGAGCGACGCAAGGGGATCGGCCTCGTGGGCGTCGAATCCCGCCGAGATCATCACCAGGTCGGGCTTGAACGCCCGCATCGCCGGAATGACATGGGCCGCGAACTGCTCGCGGAACACCGTGCCGTCGCTCATCGCCGGCAGCGGCACGTTGACGATGTTGCGGTGCGCGCCGTGCTCGTCCTTCGCGCCCGTGCCGGGATAGAGCGGCCACTGGTGCGTCGAGGAATAGAACAGCTCCGGGTCGTCCCAGAAGATCGCCTGGGTGCCGTTGCCGTGGTGCACGTCGAAATCCATGACCGCGATGCGCTTGAGCCCGTGCACGGCGCGGGCGTGATAGGCGCCCACGGCGACGTTGTTGAAGATGCAGAACCCCATCGCGACCTGGGCCTCGGCGTGGTGGCCGGGCGGCCGCACGGCGCAAAACGCGTTGCGCGCCTTGCCCGATACCACCACGTCGACCGCGGCGCAGACCGCGCCCGCCGCGCGCAGGGCCGCCTCGCCCGAGCCGGGCGAGATGATGGTGTCGCCGTCGAGCGCCGCATGGCCCGACTGGGGGACCGCCGCCAGCATCTTCTCGACAAAGGGCCGGGGATGCGCGCGGGCCACCTGGTCGATCTCCGCCCGCGGCGCCTCATGCCGGTCAAGCAGTTGAAAATCCTCGGATTCCAGGGCGCTGAGCACAGCCTTCAGCCGCGCCGGGCTTTCCGGGTGGAAGCGCCCGGGATCGTGCTCGAAGCAGGCGGCATGGGTGAAGAGCGCAGTCGTCATTCCGGCGGTTTCCCTGGGCGATCCGTGGTTTTCGCGACCGTAGCACGACCCGCCCCGCTCCCCGCAACCAAACCCACCGAAACAAGCCCGCAGGAATCCCCCAGGCCATGCGTGTAGATTATTGCCCTGATCGATTGCCCCACGGGAAACCGTCCAGGACGGGCGGAGCGGCACAGGCTTGAGCCGGGACAGCACGCCGGGCCAGGACAGCGCGCAAGAATCGGACGCTCGCAGGATGGACAGTCGCAGCGACGAAGACTTGATGGCCGCGATCGGCCGGGGCGACCAGCGGGCATTCGCCCTGCTGGCGGGGCGGCATGGCAAGCGCGCGACCGCACTGGCGGCGCGGATCACGCTGAACCGCAGCGACGCGGAGGAAGTGGTGCAGGAAGCCTTGTTGCGCGTCTGGGTCAAGGCCCCGTCCTGGCGGGCGCAGGAAGGCGCCGGCGACGCGCAGTTCCACACCTGGTTCCGCCGCGTGCTGGTGAACTTGTGCATCGACCGGCGCCGCCGGCCGGTCAGCGAGGATATCGAGAAGGTGCCGGAGATGGCCGACGACCAGCCTTCCGCAGCGGAGCAGCTCGACGCCAAGCAGACCGCCGCGCGCGTGTCTGGCGCCATCGCCGAGCTGCCGGAGCGCCAGCGCGCCGCGCTCGCGCTCTGCCATTTCGAGGGCGCCACGAACATCGAGGCGGCCGCGATCCTGGGCCTCAGCGTCGGCGCGGTCGAATCGCTGCTGGTGCGCGCCCGGCGCGCGCTGAAGACGAGCCTGGCCGACCTGGCCGCCGAAACCCTGCCGCAGGTCGCGATAGCGACGGCGGCGACAAAGTCGTCCGGAGGAGTGTCATGACGCCCGACCGTTTCGCCACGCTGATCGACGCCTATGGCGCGTCGTCCGAACGCTGGCCCGCGCCCGAGCGGCAGGCCGCGCTGGCCTACCTGCAGGCAACGCCGGCCGCGCAGGCGCTGGTCGCCGAGGCCGGGCGGCTGGACGCGCTGCTCGACCGGCTGGAGACGCCCGCAATCGAGATCGACCTCGCGCGCATCACGGCGGTCGCGCAGGAATCCACGGTGGTCGCGTTCAAGCCGAGGGCGCGCGCCTGGCCGCAGCAGATGCGCCAGTGGGCGCGCGCCGGCGCGCTGGCCGCCGCGGGGATCTGCGGCCTCGTCGTCGGCATGGAGAATTTCAGCGACCAGGCCGTGCGCAGCGTCAACGCCAGCACGGCGCTCGAGCTCTACGATGCCGGCCAGGTGGAGGACGTCTCATGGTAACGGCCCCGCCCGACGCATCGGCCAAGTCCGGCTGGGGGCGCTGGCGCGGGCCGGCGCTGTTCGCGTCGGTCTGCCTCAACCTGTTCCTGATCGGGCTGATGATCGGCGGCGTGGTGCCGCCGCGCCACCGCCCGCACTGGCTCGGCGGCCCGCCGCCGCACGCGCGCATGGCCGAGATGCCGCCGGGCGCGCCTGGCCAGGCGATGCGTCCCGGCGCGCCCGGCGGACCGGGCCGCGAAGGCGGCGGTCCGGGAGGTGGCGGCGCGCAGCTTGCCTTCCGCCAGGCGGTCCAGGCCCTGCCCGACGCCGATCGCCGCGCCTTCGAGGAGGCGATGGAGGCTGTGCGCGGCGACATCCAGTCGGCGCAGCGCGAACTGCGCCAGGCGCGCCTGCGCGTGAACGACGCGATCCGCGCCGAGCCGTTCAACAAGGGCGCGGTGCTCGACGCCCTGGCCGACGTGCGCCGGCGCCTGGAGGCGATCCAGCAGCGCCAGCATGCCGGCACGGCCGAGGCGCTGGCGAAGCTGTCGCCGGACTCGCGCCGCCAGTTCGCCGAGAACCTCTCGGCGCGCGGACGGCCCTAGCGTGGCCGCGGCGCCATGAGTACGACGGCCGGGCCCGACGCGTTGAAGCGCGGCGTGGTCGCCACCGCGCGCTTCGGACTCGGCGCCCGGCCGGGCGAGATCGTCGAGGCCGCGCGCGACCCGCAGGGCTGGGTGCTGCAGCAGTTGAAGCCGCAAGCCCTGCCCGCCGCCTTCGCCAGCCTGCCGAGCGGCCGCGAGGCGACCGAGAAGTACCAGGAGATCCGCCGCGCGATCGCCCAGGCGCGCCAGCTTCCGGCGCAGCAGCAGGGCCAGCCTTCGCAAGCCAACCAGGATCTTCGTCGCGCCATTGCCGGCGGCGACGGGCTTCCGCGCGAGATCTACCAGCGCGAGGTCGGCGCCCGGCTGCGCGTGCAGATCGAGAGCGCGACGCCGGTGCTGGAGCGCCTGGTCGCCTTCTGGTCGAACCACTTCACCGTTTCGGTCGTGCGCCCGCCGGTGCTCACGCTCGCCGGCCCGTTCGAGCGCGAGGCGATCCGGCCGCACGTGCTGGGCCGGTTCGAGGACATGCTGCTGGCCGCGTCGCGCCACCAGGCGATGCTGCTCTATCTCGACAATGCGGGGTCGATCGGGCCCGGGTCGCGCATCGGCCAGGCGCGCGAGCGCGGCCTCAACGAGAACCTGGCGCGCGAGATCCTGGAGCTGCACACGCT
>JAEULC010000173.1 GCA_016792605.1 Rhodospirillales bacterium | reverse complement strand
TAGAAATACTCGGCGTGGTCGCGCGCGCCGCACCAGGGACAGCGGATCAGCACGACGTCGATTCCTCAGTGCACATTGGGGGTAGGGCCTCCGCCCTTCTCGTCGATCGCGCGGCCTTCGGCGAAGCGCTCCAGCGTCAGGCCGGCATTGATCCAGTGCGGCTTGTCGTTGGCAACGGTATGGGCGAAGACCCAACCCGAGCCCGGCGTGGCCTTGAAACCGCCATAGCACCAGCCGCCGTTGAGGTAGAGGTTGTCGATCGGCGTCTTGCAGATGAACGGGCTGCCGTCCATCGACATGTCCATCACCCCGCCCCAGTGGCGCAAGATGCGGATGCGCGAGAAGTTGGGGAAGATCTGCATGCCGTCGGCCAGGCAGTGCTCGATCAGCGGCATGTTGCCCTTCTGGGCATAGGAATTGTAGCCGTCGATGTCGCCGCCCAGCACCAGCCCGCCCTTGTCGGACTGGCTGACGTAGAAATGCCCGGCGCCATAGGTGATGACCGTGTCGACCAGCGGCTTGATGCCTTCGGTGACGAAGGCCTGCAGCACGTGGCTTTCGATCGGCAAGGTCAGGCCGGCCATCCTGGCGATGCGGCTGGAATTGCCGGCGACCGCCATGCCGATCTTGCCGGCGCCGATGAAGCCGCGCGTGGTCTCGACGCCGGTGACACGGTTGCCCTCGCGCCTGATGCCGGTGACCTCGCAGTTCTGGATGATGTCGACGCCCAGCGCCGAGGCGCCGCGCGCGAAGCCCCAGACCACCGCGTCGTGCCGCGCCGTGCCGCCGCGCCGCTGCAGCAGCCCGCCGAAGATCGGAAAGCGGGCGTGCTCGGAGAAGTCGAGATGCGGCACCATGCGGCGCACCTGGTCGCGGTCGAGCAGGTCGCTGTCGATGCCGTTGAGCCGCATCGCGTTGCCGCGCCGCGCCGCCGCGTCCATCTGCCCGTCGGAATGCAGCAGGTTGAGCACGCCGCGCTGGCTGAACATCACGTTGAAGTTGAGGTCCTCGCTCAGGCCCTCCCACAGCTTCAGCGAATGCTCATAGAAATGCGCGTTGTCCTCGAGCATGTAGTTCGAGCGCACGATCGTCGTGTTGCGGCCCGAATTGCCGCTGCCGATATAGCCCTTCTCGACGACCGCGACGTTGCGGATGCCGTGCAGCTTGGCGAGGTAGTAGGCCGAGGCGAGGCCATGGCCGCCGCCGCCGATGATGATGACGTCGTAGCGCTTCTTCGGCTCGGGATCGCGCCAGGCGCGCCCCCAGCCGCGGTGGCCGCCAAGAGCTTGCTTGGCGAGGGAGAAGACGGAATAGCGGGTCACGTTGGTCCGTTCGAAAGTCGGGGCGTCCGTTCGAAATCTGGCCGGAAGTCTAGTCGGAACCTCCCCGGGGACAACCGCAAAATGCGACATGATTTTGCCTCGGCGGGCAGGGATTCCGGGTAGGATTGGTCCCGAATTGGACCGGTCTGAGGATGTGGGGAAGCATGGCGGGCAAGATTCGCGTGGGCGTGGGCGGCTGGACCTTCGAGCCCTGGCGCGGCGTCTTCTATCCCAAGGACCTGTCGCAGAAGCGCGAGCTGGAGTTCGCCTCGCGCGCGCTGACCTCGATCGAGATCAATGGCACCTACTACTCGACCTTCAAGCCGGACTCGTGGCGCAAGTGGCGCGACGAGACGCCGGAGGGATTCGTGTTCTCGGTCAAGGCCTCGCGCTTCTGCACCAACCGCAAGGTGCTGGCCGAGATGGGCCCGTCGATGGAGAAGTTCCTGGGCCAGGGGCTGACGGAGCTTGGCCCCAAGCTTGGGCCGATCAACTGGCAGTTCATGGCAACGAAGAAGTTCGATGCCGAGGATTTCGGCGGTTTCCTGAAGCTGCTGCCGAAGGAGCTCGACAAGGTGAAGCTGCGCCACGTGATGGAGGTGCGCAGCCCCACCTTCGCCTGCAAGGAATTCTATGCACTCTGCAAGAAGCACGGCGTCGCCATCGTCTACGCCAAGGACAAGGAGTTCCCGGAGATCGACGAGCCCACGGCCGACTTCACCTACGCAAGGCTGATGGCGAGTCGCGAGGATCTGGAGCAGGGCGTGACCGACAAGGAACTGGACGGCTTCGCCAAGCAGGCGAAGGCCTGGGCCAAGCGCGGCGACGTGTTCCTCTATTTCATTTCAGGCGCCAAGGTGCGCAACCCGGCGGCGGCGCAGGCGCTGATCAAGAAGCTGTGGAAGTAGGCGGCTAGTGCCGGTTCGGGTACGGCCCCGTGCCGGTTTCGTCGAGTTCGTAGCCGCGCTCGAAGCGATCCAGCGCGAAGGGCCGGATCAGGTCGGGCGGGCGGTTGTTGGCGATCGTGTCGGCAAGCGTCCAGCCCGAAGCCGGCGTCGCCTTGAACCCGCCATAGCACCAGCCCGTCGTGATCCAGAGATTTTGGACCGGTGTTGCCCCCATGATCGCGGTGCTGTCCATCGACATGTCGGTCAGCCCGCCCCAGTACCGCAGGATGCGCAGGCGCCCGATCGCGGGGAAGACCTGCATCGCCGCGGTCAGCACCGTCTCGGCCATCGGCAGATTGCCCTTCTGGGCGTAGGAATTGTAGCCGTCGAGGTCGCCGCCCAGCACCAGTCCGCCCTTGTCGGACTGGCAGATATACATGTGCGCGCCGCCATAGGTGACGACCGGATCCAGGATCGGCTTGATCGGCTCGGTGACGAAGGCCTGCAGCACGTGGCTTTCGACCGGCAGGCGGAAGCCCGCCATCGCCGCGATCCGCCCGCTGTTGCCGGCTACCGCGACCGCCAGCGTGCCGCAGTCGATCGGCCCCAGCGTCGTGTCGAGGCCCACGACCTTGCCGCCCGCCTGGCGGATCGCCGTCACCTCGCAGTTCTCGACGATGTCGATGCCCAGCTCCGACGCGCCGCGCGCGAAGCCCCAGGCCACGGCGTCGTGCCGGATGATGCCGGCGCGGCGCTGGATGAGGCCGCCCATCACCGGGTAGCGCTGGCAGGGGCGCAGGTCGAGCAGCGGCAGTTCGCGCCGCAAATCGTCGAGGTCGAGCAGCTCCGAGTCGATGCCGGAAAGGCGCATCGCGTTGCCGCGCTGCGACGCCGCGTCCATCTGGTGGTCGTTGTGCAGCAGGTTGAGCACGCCGCGCTGGCCGAACATCACGTTGAAGTTCAGGTCCTGCGACAGCGTCTCCCAGAGCTTCAGCGAGAACTCGTAGAACTGGGCGTTTTCGTCCAAGAGGTAGTTCGAGCGCACGGTCATGGTGTTGCGCCCGGTATTGCCGCTGCCGATCCAGCCCTTCTCCAGCACCGCGACGTCGCGGATGCCATGGTTCTTGGCCAGGTAGTAGGCGGTCGCGAGCCCGTGCCCGCCGCCGCCGATCACCACCACGTCGTAGCGCCGCTTCGGCTGGGCCGCGCGCCAGTGCCGCTGCCAGCCGCGATGTCCGGCGAGCGCGTTCCTGGCGATGCTCAGCAGCGAGAAGCGTTGCAGCGTGGTTCCCCCGGGCGGCGTGGTGCGGCATAG
Source organism: Rhodospirillales bacterium (assembly GCA_016792605.1). GTDB lineage: Bacteria > Pseudomonadota > Alphaproteobacteria > JAEULC01 > JAEULC01 > JAEULC01. The sequence continues at coordinate 2,370 of JAEULC010000173.1, read as the reverse complement.
TCCGGATGTTGCCCATAGGGGTCAAGACCAGGAACGACATGAACGAGATCGAAGACGACGCGGAAGCGGCCGGCGCCGCGGCTGCCGAAGCGCCCGCGCTCTGCCCGCGCTGCCAGAAGCCCGTGGCGCTCTGCGTTTGCGAAGCGCTGACGGAGCATCGCGGCAAGGTCCAGGTGCTGGTGCTGCGCCACCCGCAGGAGAAGGACCGCGTGCTCGGCACGGCCAAGATGATCGAGCAGCAGGTCCCGGGCAGCAAGGTCGTGACCGGGCTTTCCTGGCGCAACCTGGGCGCTGTCCTAAAAAAGGATGCCGAGCCCAAGGAATGGGGCGTGCTCTACCAGGGTGCCAAGGCGGCGCGGCCGGGCAAGGATGCGGCGCCGCTGGTGGCGGTCGACAAGAAAGCCGCGCCGCTGGAGGACCAGCAGGCGGGGCTGAAGGGCATCAAGGGCATCATCCTGCTCGACGGCACCTGGAGCCAGGCCAAGACCTTGTGGTGGCGCAACGCCTGGCTGCTGAAATGCCGCCGCCTGGTGCTGGCCCCGTCGCAGCCCTCGGCCTACGGCAAGCTTCGCCGCGAGCCGCGCCGCGACAGCCTGTCGACGCTCGAGGCAGCGGCGCTGGCGGTATCGGTGCTGGAGCGTGACGACAAGCTCTACGACCGGCTGACGGCGCCGTTGCGCCTGCTGGTGCAGAAAGCGGGCGGCAAGCAGGCCTAGGTGTCGATCGCGCCGGAATCGCGCCCCTCGTGGTACTTGGGCGTCGAATCCTCGATCTTCAGCCACTTGATGCGGGAGTCGGCCCAGAGATGCTCGGCCGGCTTCAGGTCGTCGGGCTGGTCGAAGGCGCCGACCGCCAGGTCGATCTGCGCCCGGTCGCCGAGCGCGTGCCAGGCGATGGCGGAGCCGCAGGACGGGCAGAAGCCACGCTCGGCCTTGGCCGAGGACTGGCGCCAGGTGGGTTCGCTCAGGAATCGCACGCGCGCGCGCTCATAGGCCGCCCAGGCGACGACGGGGGCGCCCGAGGCCTTGCGGCACATCTGGCAGTGGCACAGATTGACCTTGATCGGGCGGCCGTCGCAGACGAACCGGACGGCGCCACAGAGGCAACCGCCCGGTCTGTTCTCTTCCTTCATCCTGGCTCCTGACCGGCCCGATGGCCGGCTTGCGCGCCGGTCGGCGCTTCGTCAGAAGCGCCAGAACGGCTTCGAGCTCTCGATCGTCACGTCGGACTGGTTGAGCCCGATATCCTTCAATTCCCCCTCGGTCAACCCGGCGAGCTGCCGGCGGCTGCGGGCGCGGTCGTTCCAGTCGAGCATCAGGTCGACCAGGCGGGCCATCAGCGAGGGCTGCTGGGCGAAACCGCCGGTATTGCCGAACACGGCGTGGTCGGTGTGCTGGGCCATGGTATCCTCCAATTTCCTCATCATGACCAGGGGTATTGCCCGGTCTCCATGGCGCTATTTGGCTCGGATTCAGGCCTTGAGACAAACGAATGCTCGGCATAGGATGGATGAGCATAATTCAGCCATAGCGAGGCGCCCATGGCCAAGCTTCCACCCTTGAACTCGCTGCGCGCCTTCGAGGCCGCCGGCCGGCACCTGAGCTTCACCCACGCCGCCGACGAGCTGGCGGTGACCCCGACCGCGATCAGCCACCAGATAAGGCTGCTCGAGGACACGCTGGGGGTGAAGCTGTTCCGCCGCCTGCCGCGGCGCCTGCTGCTGACCGACCAGGGACAGATGCTGCTGGCCGACGCCAAGGAGGCGTTCCAGCGCCTCGCCCAGGCGGTGGAGCGGGTGGCGAACAAGGGCGTCTCCGGCCCACTGACGATCAGCTCGTCCACCACCTTCGCGTGGTCGTGGCTGGTGAAGCGCCTCTACAAGTTCCAGGCGCTCTACCCGGAGATCGACGTTCGGCTCGAGGCGTCGCAGCGCGCCGTCGACTTCCACCGCGAGGGCGTCGACGCCGCGATCCGCTATGGCCGCGGCAACTGGCCCGGGCTCTACAGCGTGCAGCTCTTCGAGGAGGTCCTGTCGCCGCTCATCAGCCGCGAGCAGCTCGCCGCCGGCCCGCCGATCCACGAGCCCAAGGACTTGCTGCGCTACCCGCTGCTCAACGACAGCCCGTTCAACGTCGAGTACTGGCGCACGTGGTTCGCGGCGGCCGGCGTCACCGATCTCGAGCACCGCATGGGCGGCCTTTTCGACTCGTCGCAGATGGCGGTGCAGGCGGCCTTGAGCGGCGGTGGCATCGCCCTGGTGATGCCGCAGTTCTTCCCCGAGGAGATAAAGTCGGGGCGCCTGGTGCAGCCCTTCCCGCTGACGATCCGCGCCGGCCGGGCGCACTACTTCGCCTGCCCCGAGCAGAGCGC
>JAEULC010000081.1 GCA_016792605.1 Rhodospirillales bacterium | reverse complement strand
ATCGTGCCGGCCATCGCCGTGACGATGCGCGTGCCGAGACCGGTTCCCTGGACCGACCGGCCACCGCCCCGCCCGATGCCGTCGTCCTCAACGGCCAGCTCGGCGCGGCCGCCGCCGACATCCGTCAAGCGCACGCGCACCTCTCCGGCGCGATCGGGATAGGCGTACTTGAACGCGTTGGTGACCCACTCCGTCACCACCACGCCCAGGTTGATGCTGGCATCGGTCGGCAGCTTCAGCGGCGCCAGCTCGTAGCGCAGCGTCGCGCCATGGCCCGCCGCGCGCATCGCCGTCTCGAGATGCTCGAGCAGCCCCGTGAGATACTCGTCCAGCGCCACGAGGCCCACCTCGCCGGAGCTGTAGAGCCGCTTGTGGATCAGCGCGATGGCGTAGATCCGCCCTTCGGTCTCGGCCAGCGCGTCCTTGGCCGCGGCCTCCTTGACCGCGTTCGCCTGCAGCTTCACCAGCGAGGCCACCAGCGCCAGGCTGTTGGCGACGCGGTGATTGACCTCCGCCAGCAGCACCTCGGCGCGGTCGCGTGCCTGCGCCAGGTCGGCGGTGCGTCGCTGCACGCGATCCTCGAGGCCGGCGTTCAACGCCGTGACCTCGTCGCGCGCTGCGGCGATTTCGCGCGCATAGCGCAGGATGGTGAAGGTGACCCCGGCGACGACCAGGACGATCACCACGGCGCTCGAAATCGACACCCAGCGCAGCATGGCGGCGTTGGCGCGCTGCTCGTCGACGCCGGTCGTGAGCCGCTCGTCGGCCGAGAGGATGATGCCGTAGAGAAAGACGTTGGCCTCGTCCATCAGCGCCTTGCCGCGGTTGGAGCGAAGAACCGCGAGCGCCTCGGCGTCCTGCCGGTCGTTCTTGAGCCGGACCGTCTGGTCCATTTCGCCGATCTTCTCGCCCACGACGGCGGTGAGCCGCTGCAGCATCGGCTGGGTCTCAGGGAAGCGCTGCAGGCTGTGGCCGAGTGCCTCGAGCTGCCGCAGGATCAGCGCCTTGGCGCTGTCGTAGGGCGCCAGGTAGACCTCGTTGCCGGTGACCAGGAATCCGCGCTGGCTCGATTCCGCCGTGCGCAGCGCGTCGCGCAGTTCGACCGCCGCGCCCCGCGTGTCGCGCGCCTGCACGACCTCCTCGAAGTAGCGTTGCGACCGCTCGCCGAGCCAGATCGTCATGACGACAATGCAGAACAGGGCCAAGAACCCGACGGTCAGCAGGCCGGTGGTGGACTGGACGACGAAGCGGCTACTGATCGGCATGCGTCAACCGGCCGAGGCGCGGACGCGCGCCTCTCCCGGCGTCCTCGAGCGATGGACGGGCATCATGCGCATTCTTCCCGGTCGCGCGCCGCGTCCCGCCGGACGCACGCGGAGAAATCCCCCGTCCACCCTAGCAACCGCCCGCCCGTCGAGCCAAGCGATAAACCCTGCCCCGCGGCGCGGCGACAAATCGCGCCGCGATGCGGGGGAACCCGGCATCCGCTGCTCCGTTGGCGATGCATCAGGGCGCGCATGCCGGCGCGCCCGATGAACCCATTGCCAGGAGGAGCATCATGGATCAACGCACGCTGGACAGCACCGAGACCGCCACGCTGATCGCCGCCGACAAGGTCGAGGGCACCAACGTCTACAACCGCCTCGGCGAGCATCTGGGCTCGATCGACAACGTCATGATCGACAAGATGTCGGGCAAGGTTGCCTATGCCGTCATGTCGTTCGGCGGCTTCCTTGGCATCGGCGAGCGCTATCACCCGATGCCCTGGGGCATGCTGACCTACGACACGGCCCAGGGCGGCTACGTGGTCGACATCGACAAGAAGATGCTGACCGGCGCCCCGAACTACGAAGCCTCGGCGGTGCCGAACTACGGCGACCGCGCCTGGGGCAAGAAGGTCCACGACTACTACGGCGTGACGCCGTACTGGTACTAGGACCGGCGCAGAGCGACGTGGCGGGCGCGACCCTGGCGGGTTGCGCCCGCTACTTCGTCAGCCGCAGCGGAAAGAAGCGCGCAGTGGTTTCCTCGCGCTCGATCTTCGTCGGCACGAAGTCCGGCGCACGCCACGAGGTGATGCCGAATACGATCGCCGGGCTGGGCCCGCTGCCCTCGGTCATCGGGGTGATCACGCGCTCGCACCACGCCTGCTTGTCGTCGGCGACATAGGACATGCCCGAAGCCACGCAGATCGCTGGCTCGTCGATGACGCGCTGGTAGCGCGGCCGGGCCACGTCGACGATGCTCATCGGCACCCATTCGCCAAGCAGCGTGCCGCGCGGATTCCGCCCGAACAGCGCGGTGATCTCCTCGCCCGCCAGCCGGCAGCGAAAGTCGCGTCGCTCCGGCACCACATCCCACAGCCACATCTTCGGCAACAGCGGCGCCAGCGCCGTGGGGTCGATGTCGCGGCGTTCCGGCATCAACCGGTCGCCGCGAATCTGGAACCAGTAGCGCAGAAAGTAGCGGCTGGATTCTTCGCCGACATGGGAAAGCAGTTGATCGAGCATCGCGCGAAGCTAGTCGCCGCGACGCCCGACCGCAATCTGTGTCGTGGCCTAGTCGATGCGTTTCGTGCGCGGTGAGGCTAACAGCGTCTTGATGAAGTCGGGCGTCGTCAACCCGGCCTTTACCTTGGCGAGCAGACCGGCCTCGGCCTTGCGCACCTCCGCCAGCTTCGCCGCCACGCGCTCGGCATCGGCGAGCGGCACCACGACCACGCCGTCGCGGTCCGCTGCGATGATGTCGCCCGGCGCGACATGCACCCCGCCGACCACGACCGGCAGGCCGACGCTGCCCGGGCCGTTGCGCGCGGGCGAATTTGGGCTGATGCCCCGGGCATAGATCGGCAGGCCCACTTCCAGCAACCCGGGCACGTCGCGCGCCAGCCCGTCGGTCACCACCGCGGCGACCCCGGCGTTCTTGGCCATGCCGAGCAGCAGGTCTCCGATCAGCGCGCAGCCCGTGTGGGAGTCGGTCGACGCCACAATGATGTCGCCGGGCTTGGCGACTGCTACGGCGCCGAACACCGCCAGATTGTCGGCCGGGCCGCAGGCGCAGGGCAGGGCCGTGCCCAGGACCATCGGCCCGGGATCGGCCGAGGTCGCGCCGGGGCGATAGGTCTCGGGCAGGGCCTTGATGCCCCAGTCCATCGCGCCCGACCCGTTCATGCAGTCCACCAGGTAGCCGATCGGCACGCCCTTCAGGGCCGCCAGCACCTGGGCGCTGGGGCGCGGGAAGTTCTCGCGCAGGGTAAGGATGGGCGCGTCCTCGATCATCGGCGTTCCTCAGCGGTTGTTCTGCTTGAAGCGTTCCAGGAGCCGCAGGGCGATGGCGGCGTCCTCCATGCCCATCGGGCCGGAATCCATGCGGCGCAGGAAATCGCTGTACCCCGGCTGTTGCGCTACACCCGGATCGGTGAGATCGCTGAATCCCATCGACCAGTCGGCAAAGTCGCGCCGCGTCGCCGGCTGGCGCAGCAGCGTGATGAGGCCGTCGTGACGCTTGTCGCGCCCGATCCGCGCCAGCAAGTCGTCGATCGCCGGCGGCGGGCCCTCGACGGCCTGGATGAAGTTGCCGGACCGGTACAGCAACATGCCGCTGATGCCCTCGCGCGAATTGCGATCGCGCGCGTAGCGCAGCAGCTCGGCCAGGTCTTTGGACGTGAATACGGTCGTCGCGGTACTGACATAGACCACGGACACCAGCGGCAGAACCGCCATCGCGCTTCGTTTCCTCCCACTCCCAGGCAATGCCGCTCGTTACCGCCGGCGGCCCGGCCGGCACTGTAGCGCGGCTGCATGCGCGGACAAGCGGGGACGGCGCCTAGCCCTTCGACGCGGAATCCGCCGGCGCCTGGGCGCGGTCGTCGGGACCATAGTCGCGCAGCACGCTGGCCACGCGCAGCCGGTACTTGGCGAAGATCTCGGCCCGGCCGAGCTTCTGCACCTGGCGGTGGTGGAGCTGCTCGCGCCAGGCCTGGACGGCTTTTTCGTCGCGCCAGAAGGAGAGGGACACGAACTTGCCCTTCTCGTAGATGCTCTCGAAGCGCTCGACCGACAGGAACCCGTCGATCTGCTCGACCTCGCGGCGCATCTCCCCGGCCATGTCCAGGTAGCGCTCGGTTTGCCCCTCCCTGGGCCAGAACTCGAAGATCACGGCGATCATGGTCCCCCCTCCCCGACCCGGCCAACCGGCGAACCGAAACATTGCCCGCCAAATTAATCTTTCATTTAGAGCTATTTTATATAAAATGCTTTCTACTATCTGGCTAGAATCGGCCGGATGGAGGGCAACGGGAAGGTAACCCCATGGCCTACGGTGACAAATTCGGCGGCTTTGCCCGCACCAACCGGCGAAAGGACATCCGCCGGGCCGTCGCCTGCCGGATCCTGACCGGCCGCGGCCAGGTGCTTGGCACCACCAAGGACCTGTCCATGGGCGGGCTGGCGCTGGGCCACGCCGTCCCGGGCCTTGCCTGCGGCAGCGAGATCCCCGTGCACCTCCAGGCCCCGAACGGCCACTGGGTAGCCCTGCGGGCCAAGGTGCTGCGCAACGGCCAGGGCGGCGGCGACTGCGATTTCGCGCTCCAGTTCCGGGCGCTTTCGCCCCAGGCCTTTTCGGACCTTGAGCGCATCATGGTAGCCCCGATGCGGGCGCAGGCCTGAGGCGCTTCCGCGCCTTGCCTGGAGGCCCTGCCGGGCGTAATCCTGTGGCGTTGTGAGCGACTGGTACACACGCCTCTTTCCGCTGATCTGCCGCCTGCCGGCCGAGACCGCCCATCGCCTGGCGCTGCTGGCGCTGGAGCGCGGCTTGGTGCCCGCGCCGATCCGCGGCAACGACCCCATCCTGCGCGTCCATGCCTTCGGCCGCGACCTGCCGAACCCGGTCGGGCTTGCCGCCGGATTCGACAAGAACGCCCGAGTCTTCGCCCGCATGCCGGCGCTCGGCTTCGGCTTCGCCGAAATCGGCGGGGTGACGCCCCTGCCCCAGCCGGGCAACCCCCGGCCGCGCCTGTTCCGCTTGGTCGAGGACAAGGCGCTGATCAACCGCATGGGCTTCAACAATGACGGGCTGGAAGTCGTCGCTCGGCGCCTCGAGCGCCATGCCGGCGACGGCCAGTTCGTCGCCGCCAACTTGGCCAGCAACACCGCCAGCGCCGACCCGCTGCAGGATTTCGTGACTTTGACCCGCCGCCTGGCGCCGCTGGTCGAGCTGGTGGTGGTCGATGTCTCGTGCCCGAACACGGCCAACGGCAAGATGTTCCTGCGCCGCGACCCGCTGAACGACCTGCTGACGGCGCTGAAGCCGGTGCGCGGCCAGACGCCGATGGCGCTGAAGGTCTCGCCCGACCTGACCGACGCGGAGAAGAGCGACATCGCGGCCCTGGCCCTGGCGCACGACATCGACGGCATGGTCGTCGCCAACACGACCATCGCCAGGCCGCCAACGCTCCGCAGCGTCCACAAGGACGAGCGCGGCGGCCTGAGCGGCCCGCCGGTCAAGGAACTGTCGCTGCGCCTGCTGGGCGAGATGTACCGCGCCACCAAGGGCAGGCTGACGATGGTGGGCCTCGGCGGCATCGAGACCGGCGCCGACGCCTATGCCTATATCCGTGCCGGCGCGACGCTGGTGCAGCTCTACACCGCGCTCGTCTACCAGGGCCCGATGCTGATCCCGCGGATCAAGGCCGAGCTCGCCTACCTGTTGCGCCGGGACGGGTTCGACGACCTGGCCCAGGCGATCGGCGCCGACCACGGCGCGCCCGCAGTGGCGGGCCAGACGGCATAGCGGCAACGGCGTAAAATATTGAGTTTTCGAGTCCCGCGTATATAGTCCCGGCACCCCAACAACCCCGTTTCGGCAGCAACGACGGAGATCAGCCGATGTCGGACCCGATCAAGATTCCGACCGACCGCCAGCGGACCGGCCCGCGCCCGTCGGACCAGCGCAAGGCCGAGGTGCCGGCGGAGCTGCGCGACAAGGTTTTCGCGGAAGCGAAGCCGCAAACAGACTTCAAGTTCAACGCCCAGACGGCCCAGGTCTTCGACGACATGGTCAGCCGCTCGGTGCCGTTCTACGACGAGATGCAGCGCATGGCGACGGAGATTGCCGCCGACTTTGCCGTGCCGGGCACCAATCTCTACGACCTCGGCTGCTCGACCGCGACCACGCTGCTGGCGCTCGATCCGGTGCTGGATCCGGGCGTGCGCTTCGTCGGCGTCGACAATTCGGACGACATGCTGGCCAAGGCCAGGGCCAAGATGCAGGCCGCCGGCGTCACCCGCGCCTACGAGCTCAGGAACGCCGACCTGCACAAGGGCCAGATCGTCGAGAATGCCTCGGTGGCGATGCTGCTGTTGACGCTGCAGTTCGTGCGACCGCTCTACCGCGACCGCATGGTGGCCGACATCGTGCGCGGCATGAACGACCGCGGCTGCCTGATACTGATCGAGAAGCTGACCTGCGAGGACACGCTCTTCAACCGGCTCTTCATCAAGTACTACTACGACATGAAGCGCCGGCACGGCTATTCCGAGGTCGAGATCGCCCAGAAGCGCGAAGCCCTGGAGAACGTGCTGATCCCCTATCGCCTGGAAGAGAACATCGAGATGCTGAAGGGCGCCGGCTTCAAGACGGTCGAGGTCTTTTTCCGCTGGTACAATTTCTGCGGCATCGTCGCCGTCAAATAGGGCCGCCTGGAACCGATGACTTCCGCCACCGCGCGCCCGGACGACCGGCAATCGCTGCTGATCCGCTACGGCAACTTCCTGTTCCGCTACCGCAACGGCGTGTTCCCCGCCGTGATGGTGGCGCTGTTCGTGCTCTGCCCGCCGCAGCCGCTGATGGGCGACTGGGCGGCGGACCGCTGGCTCGATCTCGTCGGGCTGGTCGTCTGCCTCGCCGGCCAGGGCCTGCGCGCCGTCGTCATCGGGCTGGCCTATATCAAGCGCGGCGGCGTCAACAAGCAGATCTTCGCCGCGCGGCTGGTGCAGGAAGGGATGTTCGCGACCTCGCGCAACCCGCTCTATGTCGGCAACATCCTGGTGCTGGTCGGCCTGTTCGTGATTCACAACAGCCCGCTCGCCTATGTGCTGGGCGGCGCGTTCTTCCTGATCAGCTACCACGCCATCGTGGCGGCCGAGGAACGCTACCTGCGCGGCCAGTTCGGCCAGGAGTACGACGAGTACTGCCGGCGCGTGAACCGCTGGCTGCCCTCGCCTTCGAAGATCGGCCCCGCGGTCCAGGGCATGCGCTTCAACTGGCAGCGCCTGGTGATCAAGGAATATGGCAGTTTCTTTTCGTGGATCGTCACGGCGCTGCTGATCCTGGGCTACCAGGCATGGTGGCGCGATGGCTGGCCGGGCGCCGCCACGGCGCTCGCCTGGATCGGCGGCGGGCTTGTCGCCTGCGCCCTCTTGGCGGCCGCGACCCGCGCCCTGAAAAAGTCCGGCACGCTCCGGGATTCCACCGCCTGACCGCTGACGCGCGGCCCCGGCCGCGCTATTCTCGCGCTATGATTTCCTCTCCGCGCGCTCCCACCGCGTCCACGCCGCTGGCGATCTGCGTCGCCGCGGTCTTCGCCGGCATGGCGCCGGCATACGCGTTCACCGAGGAAAGCCTCGACTGCCTGGGTCGCGCCGGCGACGCCAAGGCACGGCTCGCCTGCGCCGAGGCCGAGCTCGCGGCGCAGAACAAGGCCCTCGGCATTGCGGTCCAGCGCCTGCGCGCCACGGTCGACCAGCGCGGCCAGGAGCTGTTGCAGCGCGCGCAGCAGAACTGGGAAGCCTATCGCGAGGCGCATTGCGCCTGGATGGTGGACCGCCTGCGCAAGGATCCCGAAGCCCAGCGCATGGAACGCATCCTGTGCATGGCGACCACGGCGGAGGTGCGTACGCAGGAAATCGAGGATTACCAAGCCTCGCCCTAGGAGCGCCGATGTACAAGCTGTTCTGGGACCCTGGCAGCGCCAACATGGCGCCGCACGCCGTGCTGGAGGAGATCGGCTGTCCGTACGAGCTGGTGAAGGTCGACATCGCCAGCGGCGCGCACAAGCAGCCGGCCTACCTGAAGCTGAACCCGAACGCGCGGGTGCCGACGCTGGTCGACGGCGACAAGGTGATGTACGAGTCGGCCGCGATCGTGATCTACCTCGCCGAGCAACATCCCGAGGCGAAGCTGATGCCGGCCCCGGGCACGCCGGAGCGGATGAAGTTCCTGCAGTGGCTGATGTACCTGACCAACACCATCCAGGACTCCTTCATCCTCTACTACCATCCGGACAACTTCTTTCCCGACGACAAGAGCCGAGCCGCGCTGAAGGCCGCGGGCGAGGCGCGGCTGGAGAAGCAGTGGGCGGTGGTCGACGCGGCCCTGGGCGAAAACGGCCCCTACCTGACCGGCGCCAGCTTCAGCGCGGCCGATTCCTACCTGCACATGCTGGCGCGCTGGAGCCGCAACTGCGCCCGGCCGGCCTGGGCCTTCCCGCATATCGCGCGCCAGCTCGACCTGGTGAAGGCGCGCCCCGCCGTCCGGCGGATGATGGCGCAGGAAGGCCTGCCGGAGTTCTAGCGATGAACGGCGACACGATCTCCATCCGGGCGCTGCAGCTTGGCGACCGCATCGACCTGAAGGGGCTGGAGCGCGAGGATGCCTTCTCCAGCAACCCGCTCGGCTTCCGCACCCGCGCCGGCGGCACCGTCGTGCTGTTCAAGTCGGGCGCCGCGGTCTTCATCGGCATGACCCCGGTCGAGGAGGAGGACGTCATCCGCGGCCTGGGCCAGCGCATCGTCGAGCCGATGGCGGAGCGCGAGAGCGAGACGGCGCAGATCGTGATCAAGCCGGACGAGGAGGACATCACCTCGCCCACCGGCGCGATCCAGCTCAAGGCCGCCGACTCGAACCGGCTGCTGCTGGTGGCCGAGGCGCTGGCGGTCAGCGTTGCGGTCGCCACCGACGAGCGCCGAATCGCCCGCGCGCTGGAGGCGATGGAGCCGGTGACCGCCAGTCTGGTGCGCCGGACTCTGCCGCCGGGACCGAAGGCGGCGCTGCTGGCGCAGATCGGCGAGGCGCTGCGCATCCAGCAGCGCCTGGCCGACCGCGTCGACCTGGACGCGAAGCCCGACGTGCTGTGGGACCATCCGGCGCTGGAACGGTTCTGGGCCAAGCTGGTGGACGAGTACGATCTGCCGCAGCGCGCCCGCGCCATCGAGCGCAAGCTGGCGGTGATCCGCGAGACCGCGGAGACGATGACCGACCTGATCTCGACCCGCACCAGCCATCGGCTGGAGTGGTACATCATCGCGCTGATCGCGTTCGAGATCGTGCTGGGCCTGTGGGACCGCATCTTCAAGTAAGCCAGGAGCGAAGGGGGAGGCATGTACAAGCTGTTCTGGGACCCGGGCGCCGCCAACATGGCGCCGCATGCCGTGCTCGAGGAGATCGGCTGCCCCTACGAGCTGGTGAAGGTCGACCTCGCCAAGGGCGAGCATCGCATGCCCGAGTACATGAGGCTCAACCCGAACGGCCGCGTGCCAACGCTGATCGACGGCGAAAAGGTGATGTTCGAGGCGGCGGCGATCGTGCTCTACTTGGTCGAGAAGCATCGCGAGGCGAAGCTGGCGCCCCCGCCCGGCACGCCCGAGCGCATGCTGTTCCTGCAGTGGCTCGCCTACCTGACCAACACGCTGCAGGAAGCCTTCATGCAGTATTTCTATCCCGAGCACTTCGCGACCGACCCGAAGGCGCAGGAGAACGTCAAGGCGACCGCCGAGGCACGGCTCGAGACGATGTGGGGCACGATCGACACCGCGCTGGCCGCCAACGGCCCCTATTTGGCCGGTAACGACTTCACGGCCGCGGACCTCTACCTGCACATGCTGTCGCGCTGGAGCCGCGGCTGCCGGCGCACCAGCGTCAGCTTCCCGCACGTCAAAAGGCTGATCGAGCTGGTGAAGGCCCGCCCGGCCGTCCAGCGCATGATCGCGCAGGAAGGCCTCACCGAGCCCTTCTGAGACGACGGAGGCAACGATGACAGGCAACTCGGTCGCCAGCCACTACGCCAGCAGCGGCATCGCCGGGCGCCTGGTCGCGGCGCTCAGGGCCGAGATCGGGCCCGAGGCGGCGATCACGCCGGATGCCCTGGCGCCGCTCGACCATTTCCACGGCCGCGGCGTGCTGGCGACCAGGGAACTGCTGGCCGTCCTGGCCCCCCTGCCCGCCGACCACGTGCTCGATATCGGCTGCGGCATCGGCGGCCCGGCGCGCTGGATCGCCGCCAAGACCGGCTGCCGCGTCACCGGCATCGACCTGACGCCCGACTTCGTCGAGGCCGCGACCGCGCTGACCGAGGCGACGGGCATGGCGGGCCGGGTCCGCTGCCTCCAGGGCAGCGCACTCGACCTGCCCTTCGCCGAGTCGACCTTCGACCGCGCCTATTCGCAGAACGTGGTGATGAACATCGCCGACAAGAAGCGCTTCTATGCTGAGGCCTTCCGCGTGCTGAAGCCCGGTGGCCTGCTGGCGCTCTCCAACGGCGCGGCGGGCAGCGGCGATCCCTACTTCCCGGTGCCCTGGGCGGCGACGGCGGCAACCAGCTTCCTCAGCACGGTCGACGACACGCGCCGGGACGTCGAGGCGGCCGGGTTCGCGATCGAGCGCTTCCACGACGTCACGGACGACATCCGCGCCCAGGTCGCGGCCCAGCGCAGGCGCGCGGAGGCCGAGGGCCTGCCGCGCCTCGGCCTGCACGTGCTCATGGGCGATCGGATGCGGACCTACCTCGCCAACTCCCAGCGCAGCATCGAGGACGGCCGCGTGCGGATGGTCGAGGTTTTGGCGCGGAAGCCGGCCTAGATGTAGTACTCCTTCAGCGGCGCGAAGCCGTTGAAGGACTGGGCGGCGTAGGTCGTGGTGTAGGCGCCGGCGCTCAGGAAACTGACCTTGTCGCCGCATTTCAGGTCGAGCGGCAGCTTGTAGTCGGCCTTCTCGTACATCACGTCCATGCTGTCGCAGGTCGGCCCGGCCAGGATCACCGGCCCGGTCTCGGCGCCGGCTGCGTCGCTGCCGGTGACGATCTGGTACTGGATCGATTCGTCCATCGTCTCGGCCATGCCGCCGAACTTGCCGATGTCGAGATAGACCCAGCGCTTGTTCTCGGTCGCCGACTTCCTGGAGATCAGCACGACCTCGCTATGCACCACGCCGGCCTCGCCGACCATGCCGCGGCCCGGCTCCATGATCAGGTGCTCGGGCACCCGGTTGCCGAAGTGGCGCAGCAGCGCGGCGCGGATCTCCTGGGCGTACTTGGCGATCGTGGGCACGCGCTTGCGGTAGCGCGCCGGGAAGCCGCCGCCCAGATTAACCATGCGCAGCTCGATGCCCTGGGCCTCCAGCTCTCGGAACAGCTTGGCGGTTTCGGCCACGGCCGCGTCCCAGCGCGTGGGGTCGCGCTGCTGCGAGCCGACATGGAAGGACAGGCCGAACGGCACCAGGCCCAGCGTCGGGGCCCGCAGCAGGAGGTCGCGCGCCATGACGTAGTCGCAGCCGAACTTGCGCGACAGCGGCCACTCGGCACCCTCGGAGCCCGCCAGCAGGCGGCAGAACACCCGCGAGCCGGGGGCCGACCGGGCGAGCTTCTCCAGCTCCGCCTCGCTGTCGAAGGCGTAGAGCCTGACGCCGTGGGCGTAGGCCGCGGCGATGTCACGTTCCTTCTTGATCGTGTTGCCGAAGGACAGGTTCTCCGGCTTGGCGCCGGCCTTCAGGCACATCTCGATCTCGGGCACGCTGGCGACGTCGAAGCTGGAGCCGAGCTTGACCAGCAGCTTCAGCACCTCGGGCGCCGGGTTCGCCTTGACGGCGTAGTAGATGCGCACCTCGGGCATCGACTTTTCCATCTCGCGATACTTCTGCTCCAGGGCAGACAGATCGAAGACGAGGCAGGGCGTGGCCGGCTGCTTGTCAGCCAGGAAACGGGCAATCTTCCGGTTCATCGGTGAACTCCGCAGCACCAACGGGGCGTGGACGACGCTTCTGAAGCCGGACGGCTTAGAAGCGCGACGCTGTCGCCAGCAACGAAGCCGGCGACAAGTCCATCGATGTGGTTGGGACAAGGCTGCGGGGATGGCCCCCGCCTAGGACAACAGCGAACATCGTAACCTCCTCTTGGGCACCGACCCTTAGACCCGGCCGGCACGGGAAGTACGCGTTACGTCGTTGCATAACCCTAAGGGGCCAGGGGCACGTGCGTTGAGCGACTTGATTTTTTAATACGCCGTTTGTCGGGCGTGTAAAGAGAAAATCATAAACGCGGTAAATTTTTCCTAGCTGCTCCGGCGGCATAGGACTCTTGTCGCGCCGCCGGAGCGTCGTCGATCAGGCCTTCGCCGCCTCGGCTTCGATCTCGATCAGGTACTGCGGCGCCGCGAGCGCCGAGATCACCACCAGCGTCGACGCGGGGCGGTGGTTGCCGAGCGCCTTGGCGCGGGCGGCGCGCGAGTCGGCGATGTCCTCCTTGCGCGTCAGGTAGGTCGTCACCTTCACCAGGTCCTCCGGGCCCATGCCGGCGTCCGCCAGGATCGCGAGGATATTCTTCCAGATCTGCTCGGCCTGCTCCGCCGCGGTGGCGCCGACCTTGCCGTCCGGCGCGACGCCGACCTGGCCCGAGATCGTCAGCCAGCGCGCGTTCGGCGGCGTCTCGATCGCGTGGCTGTAGCTGCCGACCGGCGGGGCGACGGCGGCGGGGTTGTAGATCTTGTTCGCCATGGCAGGGCATCTCCGAGGTTTGAGTGTCGTGACAGGAGGCTTGTATTCTAGCCGGCGGTTCCCTTCACGCCAGGTGCCCCATGATCGACCGCAAGACCCTGTTCCCCGAGCCCGCCCTGCCGGACGCCGCCACGCTGGTCGCAAACGGCAAGGCGCTGGCGCGCACCAACCAGGTGGGCTCCTGCCCGTTCCTGAAGGAATACGGCGTCGCCAGCGAGGCAGCGTTCAAGCGCAAGGCGGCGGCCGAGGCCAAGATCACGCTGCACGCCCAGATCGGCTTCCGCGACATGGCCAAGAGCCGCCGCGCCTGGGTCGAGATCGCCGAGCGCATGGCCAAGGCCGGGCACACGATGCACCGCTACGGCATCTGCCTGGACCAGAACATGGGCTATCCCGAGGCGCGGCGGAAGAACATGCCCAAGGGCACGGGCATGATCCTGAAGGGCGTCGAGGACTACGTGGCGCTGACCCAGGAGGCGCCGGTGGCGCCGCACTACGGCGACTTCATGCTGGGCCTGCCGGCCGCGGTCGAGAACGTGTGCGCGGCGCTGGCCGCCGGATCGACCTCGATCGGCAACATGGGGCAGTACTTCACCTACCGCCTCCCGATGTGGGACGACGAGGTGGCGACGACGGCCGCGACCGTCACCGCCCTGTCGCTGATCGCCGCCCAGCCAGTCGAGATGCTGGTGCATTCCAATCTCGACGACGGCTTCGTGGCGCTGTTCACCGACATGGCCTGCGCGCTGGGCGCCGTGCTGCTGGAGCGCGACATCGTCGAGGGGCTGATCGGGGCCAAGATCACCCACTGCTACGGCCACACCTTTTCCGAGCCGCTCACCCGCCTGGCCTTCCAGCGCGCGCTGGCGGAGGCCAACCCGAACCCGGGCTCGATGGTCTACGGCAACACCGTCAGCTACCGCGACGAGGAGAGCGTCTCCTATGCCGGGCTCGCCAGCTACCTGATGGTCGACATCGTCGCCCAGCGCACGCGGCCGACCGGCCATGCGGTCAACCCGGTGCCAGTCACCGAGACCAAGCGCATCCCCGACATTGACGAGATCATCGACGCCCAACTCTTCGCCAACCGCCTGATCGAGCGCAGCCAGGGCTGGATGCCGATGTTCGACTTCGCCGAGGCCGACCGGATCGGCGCCGAGATCGTCGCCGGCGGGCGCCAGTTCCACAAGAAGGTGCGCGCCGGGCTGGCCGAGGTCGGCGTCGATCTCGGCAACC
>JAEULC010000077.1 GCA_016792605.1 Rhodospirillales bacterium | reverse complement strand
GACTGCGAGCCGCCGCTCTACCTCTACCGCCGCCACGGCCTCGACTTCCCGCAGCACCTGCGCGGCATGTACGCGATCGCGATCCACGACCAGGCCAAGGACCTGCTGGTCCTGTCGCGCGATCCCTTCGGCATCAAGCAGCTCTACTACGCCGAGACGCCACGCGGCTTCGCCTTCGCGTCCGAACCGCAGGCGATCGTCGGCGCCGGGCTGGTGACGCCGCGCGTCAATGCGGCCAAGCGCGGCGAGATCCTGCAGATCCAGTACTCGACCGGCGACGACACGATCTTCGAGGGCATCAAGCGCCTGGCGCCGGGTGAAACCATCGCGGTCAAGGCCGGCCGTGTGGTCGAGCGCCGGCGCATCGCGGCGCTGCCCCAGGGCGCGCCGGTGGCGATCGGCGAGGCGGAAGCGCTGGAGCGGCTCGACGCCGTGCTGGAAGACACGGTGAAGGTGCACCAGCGCTCCGACGTGCCCTACGCCATGTTCCTGTCGGGCGGGCTCGACTCGACCGCGGTGCTGGCGATGATGGCGCGGCTCAACCCACGCCCCGTCGTCGCCTACACGGCCTACTTTCCCGGCACGTCGGTGCATGACGAGCGCGACTACGCCCGCGCCGCCGTCGCCAAGACCGGCGCCGAGCATATCGAGGTGCCGTTCGACGAAGCGGATTTCTGGGCGCTGCTGCCCGCCGTCGCCGCGGCGATGGACGAGCCGGCCTCGGACTACGCCACGCTGCCGACCTACAAGCTCGCGGCCGAGGCCAAGAAGCGCTTCAAGGTGGTTCTGTCGGGCGAGGGCGGCGACGAGCTGCTCGCGGGCTATGGCCGCTATCGCATGATGACGCGCCCCTGGTGGTTCCTGCGCCGGCTGATCCGCCGCGGCACCTTCACCAGCCTCGGCGTGTTGCGCCAGATTCCCGAGGGCTGGCGGTCAGGCCTGGAGGCGGAGGAGCGCGCGGCGGCGCAGCCCGGGCGCGGCAAGCTGCAGGTGGCGCAGGCGGCGGACTGCGCGCACTGGCTGCCGAACGACCTGCTCATCAAGCTCGATCGCTGCCTGATGGCGAACCAGCTCGAGGGCCGCACGCCCTTCCTCGATCCCGAGATGGCGAAGTTCGCCTTCCTGCTGCCCGACGACCTCAAGCTGCGCGACGACCGGGGCAAGTACCTGCTGCGCCGCTGGGTCGACCAGCGCGTGCCCGAGGTCAAGCCCTTCGCGCCGAAGCGCGGCTTCACCGTGCCGGTCGTGGAATGGATCGCCCAGCGCGGCGCCGAGCTCGGCGACCTGGTCGCACGCCAGCCGGCGATCGAGGAGATCGCCATTCCGGGCGCGGTGCGCGCGATGTTCGCCAATCCCGTCGGCCGGCGCGGCTTCGGCTGCTGGTCGCTGCTGTTCTATGCGCTGTGGTATCGCCGGCATATCGAGGGCAAAAGGCCCGAGGGCGGCGTGTTCGACGTGCTGCGGGCATAGAGGGAACAAACCGGCGCCTGCCACGTTACTGTCCCGGTCGACTGCACCGGCAGGGGAAGGTTTTCCATGCGCTGGGACGATTTCCGGCAATCCGACAATGTCGAGGACCGTCGCGGCGGCGGCGGGGGTGGCGGTTTCGGCCTCCCGATCGGCCGCGGCGGCATCGGCATCGGCGGGCTGATCGTCGTCGGCCTGTTGAGCTGGGCGACGGGCATCAACCCGCTGGTCCTGCTCGGCGCGGCCGATATGTTCGGCGGCGGCGGATCGATGTACTCGGAACCGTCGCGCTCCAGCGGCCCGCCGCAGGACCGCGCGGGTCGCTTCGCCTCGGCCGTGCTGGCGCAGACCGAGGACGTGTGGAGGGTCGTGCTGCCGCAACAGGCCGGCCGCCAGTACCAGCCGCCGCGCCTCGTGCTCTACAGCGGCGCGACGCAGTCGAATTGCGGCTACGCCCAGGCCCAGGTCGGGCCGTTCTACTGCCCGGCCGACCAGCGGCTCTACATCGACCTCGATTTCCTCAACCGGATGCAGCAGCGCCTGGGCGCGCAGGGCGACTTCGCGGCGGCCTATGTGATCGCGCACGAAGTCGGGCATCATGTCGAGAACCAGCTCGGCATTCTCGACAAGGTGCAGGCCGCGCAGCGCCAGGGTGCTACGCGCGAGGGCAATGCGCTGTCGGTGCGCACTGAGCTGATGGCCGACTGCCTCGCCGGCGTCTGGGCGCATCACGCCCAGCGCAACTGGAACATCCTGGAGGACGGCGACATCCAGGAAGCGACCAACGCCGCCGCCGCGGTCGGCGACGACCGGCTGCAGCAGCAGGGCCGCGGCCATGTCTCGCCGGACAGCTTCACCCACGGCACGTCGCAACAGCGCGCGACCTGGTTCAAGACCGGCTTCGGCAGCGGCACGATCGCGTCGTGCAATACGTTCGCGGCGAATAGGCTGTAGCTATCGGCGCAGCGGTGGCTGGTGGCAGACCGCCTGACCCGCAAGCTGCGTGTTAGACGCGGGAAAAAGGCGCAGCACGATGCGGCGCGGAAAGCTGCGCGGCTTCGTGGGCTCGTAGACATAGGACGGCACCAGCGGGTTCGTCGCGTCGCGGTTGGGATCCAGCGTCATCGCCTGGCCGGTGAAGTCAAGGAAGGTCAGGTTGGCCGCGATGCCATCTGTCCGCCAGCGCCGCTCGACCAGGTGCGGAATGCCGGTCAGCTTCTCGCAGGCCTCGGCCGGCTTGCCCAGCGCGTCGCCCAGTGCCTTGACGACCGCCTCGAAAGACTTCGGCACCGCGCCCGCATCGCGCCGCTCCAGCAGCACCTGCACGAGGCGGTCGTCCTTGTCGAATTGGTAGAGCGCGGTCATCGCCACGCCGCCGACCGGCACGCCCTTCGCCAGGATCTTCGCCTGCGCCACGCCGTAGTCGAGCGGCGGGTCGAGCCGCCGCGCCTTGTCGCCCAGCGCCTTGGCGACGGCGTCGCTCGTCTGTCCGAAGCGGGCGTGCAGGTCGACGGGCAGGTCGGCGGCGCGCGCGGAGGACGTCGCGAAGGCGATGAGGCAGCCGACGAGGGGAAGGAGCGCGCGCGTGGCGCAGATCCTCACGCCACCGCGCGTTCGGAGATGCGCTGCTTGACGCTGTCGGACTTGAGCTGGCCGCAGGCCGCCAGGATGTCGCGGCCGCGCGGCGTGCGCACCGGGCTGGCGTAGCCGGCGTCGTTCACGATCGCGGCGAACTTGGCGATCTGGTTGTTCGACGAACACTCGAACGGCGCGCCGGGCCAGGCGTTGAACGGGATCAGGTTGACCTTGGCCGGGATGCCGGCGATCAGCTTCACCAGCGCGTGGGCGTCGGCGACGCTGTCGTTGACGCCCTTCAGCATCGTGTACTCGAAGGTGATGCGCCGCGCGTTGGTGGCGCCGGGATACTCGCGGCAGGCCTGCAAGAGCTCGGCGATCGGGTACTTGCGGTTGATCGGCACGATCCGGTCGCGAATCTCGTCCGTGACGGCGTGCAAGGAGATCGCCAGCTTGACGCCCAGCTCGGCGCCGCAGCGCCGGATCATCGGCACCACGCCCGCGGTCGACAGCGTGATGCGCCGGCGCGAGATCGCGATGCCCTCGTTGTCCATCACGATCTTCAACGCCTTGGCGACGTTGTCGTAGTTATAGAGCGGCTCGCCCATGCCCATCATGACGATGTTCGACAGCAGCCGGCCTTCGGGCGGGGAGGGCCATTCGCCGAGCTGGTCGCGCGCGTGCATCACCTGGCCGACGATCTCGCCGGCGGCGAGGTTGCGCACCAGGCGCTGCGTGCCCGTGTGGCAGAAGCGGCAGGTCAGCGTGCAGCCGACCTGGCTGGACACGCACAAGGCACCGCGCCCGTCCTCGGGGATATGGACGCACTCGACCTCCTGGCCGTCCGGCATCTTCAAGAGCCATTTCTGGGTGCCGTCCAGCGACTTCTGGCCGCGCGCGATGCCGGGGCGGGTGACCGCGAACTTCTCGGCCAGCGCCTTGCGCAGGTCCTTCGCCAGCGTGGTCATCTTCTCGAAGTCGGTCTCGCCGCGATGGTAGACCCAGTGCCAGACCTGCCTTGACCGGAACGCGGGCAGGCCGATCCCGGCGAAGGCAGCCGCCAGCTCCTCGCGGCTCAGTCCGACGATCTCGGTGCGGCCATCGGCCCGGGAATTGTCCGGGGCGGCCATCAGGGCATGTTTTTCGGCGCTCATGGCCGGAGATATAGGGGGTTAGGCCCCAAGCTGCAATTACTTGGACCGCACGGTGCCCAAGGGCACCTTCCGCCCGCCGCGGCGCACCACCACGTCGCCGAAGACGGGCGGCGGGGGCGGCACGGTCGGGCCGCCCGGGGCCATCGGGCGCTCGGCGAAGCGGCCCACGGACAGGATGCGGTCATACATCACGATCGCCCCGGCGACGGAAAGGTTAACGCAGAGCCGGGTCGGGATCTTGATGATGTGGTCGCAGCAGGCGACCAGCTCGGGCGACAGCGACCCGCGCTCCGGCCCCAGCACATAGGCCGCCTGGCGCGGGTGGCGGAAGCTCGGCAGCTCGGTGGCGTCGTCCAGGAGCTCCACCCCCACCAGAGCGCAGCCCTGGGGCAGGCGCATCGAGGGCAGGTCGGGGAACTCGTAGAAGGGCAGGTTGGCGACCACGTCGGTCGTGTCGGCCGAGGTCCGGCCGTAGCTGGCGGCGATGGTGAAGGCGAAGGACGCCCCGAAGGCATGGGCCGAGCGGAACAAGGCCCCTAGATTCATGACCTTGCTGATGCCCTCGACGCCGATCCCGAAATAGCCGCGCATGCCTGCTCCCGTTGCCGGCCGCACCATGCCGCGCAGGACGCCCGGCCGCAAGCCGGTGGCCCAGTCGCGGGCCAAGTCACGGGCATGTGAAGCTCGACAATCAACCAGAAGGTGTAGAAGGAGGGGCAGCCCTGATCTATCAGGGCGACCCCCCATTTCCTTCACGGCCGGGCAGGACTGCCCGGCCTTCTTTATG
>JAEULC010000045.1 GCA_016792605.1 Rhodospirillales bacterium | reverse complement strand
CCTGAGCGGCAACACCTGGTTCAACTGCGAGCAGAACAACGCCTCGCTGAAGATCCTGGGCGACTTCTCGGCCGCGGCCGTTCCGGAGCCGATGACCCTCGGCCTGCTGGGCATGGGCCTGCTGGGCCTGGGCTACACGGCACGCCGTCGCCGCGCCGCCTAAGTCTTCGCGACATAGCTACGGAAGCGAGCGGGCCTGGTGCCCGCTCGTTTTCGTTTGGGCGCGGCGTCGGTTATGCGCCCGTCAAGGGACGGCCGCACCGGGCCAGACCCGACAGGGTGATTCATCCAATTGTATCAAATGCAGGACAGATTCTTGAACCTATGGGAATATACCTGTCGGTAAAATTTACATAAACTGGTTAGTTTAGTTTACAGCTTGTTAGGATATCTGATGGCCGATTTTCTCTAACATACTGCACAATATAGATTATATTCAACGGCACAGGCTTTGCTCTCCTGCATGATCCTGCGGCGCATTCGCGTCGCAATTCTATGGATGGGAGAGACTGGAAAATGTGGATTAGGGGCCTTACCGCCGGCGCCTTCGTCGCGGCCATGATGGTCAGCGGCGGCGCGATGGCGACGAACGTCACGCAGTGCAGCAGCATCGGCAAGATCGATGACTGGAAGGACGCGAGCGGCGACAGCTGCATCCAGGGCGATAAGAAGTTTACGCTGATCAGCACAAACCTCAGCGACCACTTCGACATCGACTTCGATGTCAGCGCCAACGGGTTCGTCCACACCTTCCACAGCGACGAGACCCTCTACGGCGACGCCTATATCAAGTACAAGATCGAAGTGCTCGATCCGCTGTACGAGATCACCGGCGTGAAGCTGACCTCGGACATCGAGAACGACTCCGACACCGACGACACGATCGTGAAGAAGAAGATCTACACGTCGGTGGGCGGCACGCTGATCGACGAGCTGGTCGTCACTGGCGACGGCTCCGACAGCGTCACCGGGCTCCACGCCTCGATCCTGTACATCGAGGACTGGATCGACATCAGGGACAACAACGAGTCGTACCTGTTCTCGAACGAGTTCACCCAGGGCCTCAAGACCACGTCCGTCCCCGAGCCGATGACCCTCGGCCTGCTGGGCGCCGGTCTGCTGGGGCTGGGCGCGGTGGCGCGTCGTCGCCGGGCTGCCTAAGCCCATCGCGACATAGCTCTACGGAAGCGAGCGGGCCTGGTGCCCGCTCGTTTTCGTTGGTGCGCCGCCGATGTCACAGCCTTGTCTCAGAAATTTGACGCGTATTTTAGAAAAGCTTTACAGTGCAAAGGGATATTCCGAGAAGAACGCCTACCAAGGCATTGAAATATAATATTCTCAGTCAATGGCATGCCTCTTGCTCGTTGGAGCATCGGGCGCGAGCGAGCGCCAGATGTTTGGTCCAAGACGGGTTTTCCGGTCTGGCCAGGTAGGGAGAAGCAGATGTCCTTCGGTTCGAAGTTCCTTTCCGCCGCGGCGGGCGCCGTGGTCGGTTTCGGCATGATGGCGGCGGCCCAGGCCGCGCCGGTCGGCGGCGGCCCCGTCGACTCCAGCGTGTTCACGGCCGCGGGCCTCGGCAACGGCACGGGCTGGAGCTTTGTGTCGCCGGAAATCTTCGGCGGCCCGGCTTCGGGCAACGGCGCCTTCGTCAGCGGCGGCGTCGCCGAGTTCGAACTGCGCGTCGCGGGCTATGGCCACAAGTTCGGCGCCGCGGACTATGCCGACCACAACCCGTCCTCGGTGATCTTCAACACCGCGATCGATGCCGTCGGCACGATCAAAGCCTTCGCCAACCCGGATCCGTCGGCCGGCAGCTTCGTGTTCTTCTTCGAGACGATTTGCTCGAACTGCAGCAGCGACGACGGGACGATCTATTCCGACGGCACACGCGAGAACGACTTCTACGGCCAGCTCGACATGGCCGTGTACCTGAAGGACGGCGTCTACGCCTTCTTCTTCGACGACGGCGGCCCGGACGGCTACAGCCAGGCCTGCTACCGCTGCTACGAGACGCCGAACGACGACAACGACTACAACGACATGGTCGTGACGATCCGTTCCGCCAGCGTGCCCGAGCCGATGACCCTCGGCCTGCTGGGCGCCGGCTTGGCCGGTCTCGGCTTCGCCGCGCGGCGTCGCCGCCAGGGCTAAGAGCCTCCGTTTCGCTCCCACCCGGGCGACGGATACAAAGCGGGCGGGCCAGAAGGTCCGCCCGTTTCTTTTTTGCGGCCTGCTGTTAACCAAGATCGCTTTACATCAGCCGGCCAGGGTGCCTTACACAAGGCCATCCTGCGCGACGGCCGATTCGTTTAAGTGTTTGAAAAGAAATGCCCTGCAAACTTGGCCCGCTTGTTGCTTTTGTAGAAACATACCGGACGTAGTTCAACCAGTTAGGTCGTCTGCCCCGGTTCGCGCGGCCCGGTTCGCTATGTAGGCGGACCTTGATCACAGGAAGTGAACCCATGTCTCTCCGCACCAAGCTGTTCTCCATCGCCACGGTCGGCGCCCTGGCGGTGCTGATGGCCGGCCCTGCCTCGGCCGGCGCCATCACGTGGAGCTTCGCCGGCGGCAGCTCGCCCGGCGACGGGACCGACGGCAATGTCCGGACCTTCGCCGGCACTGGCGGCGTGAACGCCTATGCCTCGGGCTATTCCACCGGCGGCAGCGGCAACAGCTTCCTCAAGGGCTATGTGGGCTGGTTCAGCCCCGGCCTCGGCGTGACCGACACGGCCGAGGGGTCGGGCGGCAACGGCGCGCACACGGTCGACAACAACAACCGCATCAACTTCATCGTGTTCGAATTCGCCCAGGCGGTCGCGATCGACACGATCATGCTGACCTCCTACGGCGATGCCGACATCAGCGTCTGGGTCGGCAACAAGGCCGCCGGCAACGACTTCACCGGCAGCGAAACCTTCGCCAACAATCTCGGCGGCCTGACTTCGCTCGGCGACTTCACCTGCTCGTCGAGCTGCAACAGCGACGGCGAGGTCGTCTCCTACGGCATCAACGGCGGCGACATCTTCGGCAACTACCTGATCGTCGCGGCCAAGATCGGCGACAGCAACGACGAGTTCAAGATCAAGAGCATCTCGGGCGACAAGTCGACGAGCGTGCCCGAGCCAATGGCGCTGAGCCTGCTCGGCCTCGGCCTGGCCGGCCTGGGCGTCGCGGCCCGCCGCCGCCGAAGCGCCTAGGACGACGCTCCCGACGCAGTAACGGGGCAACGCGCGCAAACGGGCGGGTCCGAGGGGGCCCGCCCGTTTGCTTTTTGCGTCCGGAACGTCCTGCGCTATGAACGGGGCAGGGGGTGGTTGCCATGGATCCGGTCCTGACCGAGTGGGTGAGCATGATCATCCGCTGGCTGCATGTCGTGGCCGGTATCGCCTGGATCGGCAGCTCGTTCTACTTCGTCCACCTGGACCTCAGCCTCAAGCCGAACGACGCCCTGCCCAAGGGCGCCCATGGCGAGGCCTGGCAGGTCCATGGCGGCGGCTTCTACCACATGGCGAAGTACCTGGTGGCGCCGGCGCGCCTGCCGGCCGAGCTGACCTGGTTCAAGTGGGAGGCCTACACCACCTGGCTCAGCGGCTTCGCCCTGCTGGTCGTGGTCTACTATCTCGGCGCCGACCTCTACCTCGTCGATCGCGCGGTCTTTGACCTCGAGCCGACCATGGCGGTCGCGATCAGCCAGCTTGCCCTGGTCTTTGCCTGGATGGGATACGAGGCGCTGTGCCGCTCGCCGCTCGGCCAGCGCGAGACCCTGCTGGCACTGGTTCTCTATGTCGCGCTCGTCGTGATGGCCTTCGCCTTCACCCATGTCTTCAGCGGCCGCGGCGCCTTC
>JAEULC010000027.1 GCA_016792605.1 Rhodospirillales bacterium | reverse complement strand
GCGGCGAGCGCAGCTGGTCCGCTGTCAGCAACAGCTTTTCCGGAATCGGTCGCCCGGTCATGCAGGGCTTGGTCTTGGGCTATTCCACCTATGATTAGTCTACGCCAAGGCCACACGCCAGGGTAGCAGGCGGTCAGGCCGCCAGGCGCCAGCGCCCGTCCGCTTTCCGCCAGGTCAAGGCGCGGCCGCCGGCGCCCGCCGGAAGTCCGAGCACCGTCAACGGATTGTCGTGCGCCAGCCGCACGGCTTCCGGCAGCGGCAGGCCGAGCCATTCGGCGATGTTGGCGACCGCGCAGTCCATCGTCCGCGCCGCGCCGGCGAGGCGCGGCGCGCCGGCCTCGCGCACGCTGCCGTCCGCGAGCGCCCGGATCGGCACCGGGCCGAGCCGGTAGTTGCCGGGCGGCGCGGCGGCGCCGGCCGTGGCGTCGGTCACCAGCACGCTGCGCTTCAGTTCCTTGGCGCGCAGGTAGACGCGCAGCGTCGACGGCGGGATGTGCAGCCCGTCGGCGATGAAGGACGCCGAGAGCCCGTCCTGGCCGAGCTGGCTCAACACCACGTTGTCGTTGCGCGGCATCACCTGCGGCGAGCCGTTGCCTAGATGGGTCGACAGCGTGGCCCCGGCCGCGACGGCGGCGTCGATCGTCGCGCGGTCGGCGGCGGTGTGGCCCAGCGCCACTGCGACGCCGCGCGTCCGTGCGTGCGCGATCAGGGCAAGCGCGCCCTCGACCTCCGGCGCCACGGTCAGCAGCCGGATGCGGTCGCCCGCGGCGGCGTTCAGCCGGTCGAACAGCACGATGTCGGCGGCGCCCATGGCGCTGGCGGGATGGCAGCCGCGGTAGCCGTCCTGCGGCGACAGGAAGGGCCCTTCCAGGTGGTAGCCCAGCACCATCGCCATGGCGAGGCGCGACCCGCGCGCCGCGCGCTCCAGGTCGGCGAAGCAGTCCGCGAGGTGGCCGGCCGGCGCGGTGATGAGCGTGGGCAGGCAGGCCACGACACCGGTTTCGGCCATCGCCTGGAGGGCGTGGTCGAGCGCCTCGGCGGTGATGCCGGGCGTGTTGAAGTCGATTCCGGCGAAGCCGTTGACCTGCAGGTCGACGAGGCCAGGCGTCTCGCAGCGCGTGTCGTTCATGGCCGGGAGTATAGCGCAGCCGGCCGCCCGGCGTACCCGGTCGGGGATGAACCGCGTCAGGCCGCCCGGGCGGCGGCGGCGCTGATGCCGCGCGGGACGGTGACGGTGACGGTGGTGCCGCGGTTCTGCTCGCTTTCGATGTGAAGCTGCCCGCCATGCAGCTCGGCCAGCGCGCGCGCCAGCGGCAGGCCCAGGCCGGTGCCCTCGTAGCGCCGCGCGAGCGTGCTGTCGATCTGGCGGAAGGGCTCGAGCGCGATCGGAATGTCCTCGCGCTTCATGCCGATGCCGGTGTCGGCGACAAAAAAGTCCGTCACCGCGCTTGACTGGCGCAGGACACCGACCGTCACCGTGCCGTCGCGCGGCGTGAACTTGATGGCGTTGGACAGCAGGTTGAGCAGCACCTGCTTCAGCTTGATCGGGTCGGCGCTGATGTCCTCCAGCCCGTCGTCGCCGGCGATCGCCAGCTTCACGCCCGCCGCCAGGGCGCGCTCGCGCACCAGCGTCGCGCAGGACCGCACGATCTGCATCGGCGGCACGATCTCCAGGTTCAGCTCCTGGCGCCCGGCCTCGATCTTCGACAGGTCGAGAATGTCGTTGATGACGGCGAGCAGCAGCGTGCCACTGTCGTGGATGTCCTTGGCGTAGCTCTTGTAGCTCGGGTGCGCCGGGCCGCGCATCTCGTCCTTGAGGATCTCCGAGAAGCCGATGATCGCATTGAGCGGCGTGCGCAGCTCATGGCTGATATTGGCCAGGAACTCGGTCTTGGTGCGGTTGGCGATCTCAGCCTGGCGCACGGCGCGCGACAGGGCGTCGGCGGTCTCCTCGGCCTCGCGGTGGTTGCGCTGGAGGTCCTCGTAGGCGGCGTCGGTGGCGGCGACCTGGGCCATTAGCCGGCCCTGGGCGTCCTCGACCGCGCCGAGGCTGCGGCGCAGGGCGCGCATCGGCAGCAGCTCCAGGAGGCCGAACGCCAGGGCGCCGAGCGCGAGCCCGCCCAGCGTCCACCAGACCAGGGCGACGGAGAACTCGTGCTCGACCGTGACCTCGACGGTGCCGATCCGCTGCCCGTGGGCGACGATCGGCAGCGCGGTGTCGACGCTGGCGTGGCGCAGCACGGGGCCGATCTCGAGCAGGGTGTCGCCGGCGGCGCTGCGGACGTCGATCCGGGCCTTGGTGTCGCTAGGCATGTAGGGATCGACCAGGCTGCGCAGATAAGTCGTGCCGAAGGCCAGGTTCGCGCCGCCGGGCTCGGCGAAGGCGGCGATGCGCTCGGCGGCCTGGGTCGCCAGGATGCGGGCGATGGTGTGGTGCTGCTGCACCTCCAGCGACACGAACCCGACCGGCAGGGCGATGGCGATTGCGGCGGCGAAGGCGACGGCCAGGACGCGGATGCGCGACCGCAGCCGGGCCAGGTGGGCGGCCGAGGTCAGCATGGGCGCGTTCCGGGGCGCTTTCGGACGGCAATCGGGCCGGGGTGCATCTGCCGCCGCTCGATGATGTTTTTGCGAAGCCTTCGAGCGTAGCGGCCGGGGCGTTAACACAAAGTTTCCGCCGCGCCCGGTCGCCTTGTGGATAAGGCCAAAAGGAGCGGGCCGGGGACGTTTCCGACCCCGGCCCTCGCCGGCACGGTGCCCGGCGTCGCGGCGTTACCGCGCGACGCTTGGCTTTGGCGGTCCCAAGGGACGCCTGAGGGTGGCCGTGCGGTTTGCGAAGGGACGACGGTCGCGCTCGCCGGGGCTGCGCGTGCCGGTGCCAAAGACGAGGGCGAGCAGCGACGCCGCCAGGATCGTCACCAGGACGGCGGTTGCCAGCGCGCGGGCCGGACCGCCGGCGCCCAGCGCGACGCCGATCAGCAGCAGCACCAGCACATGAAAAGTCAGGTCGAACCATTGGGTTCGCCGCGCCAGCAGGATGACCGCGGCATAGCCCAGCACCAATGCCGCGGGAGCCAGCGAGAGCGGTGCTAGCGCATAGGGCAGGGCTGGCGGGTCGATCATGCGACGGTGCCTTCTGGGCGGACACAGGCCTGAAAAGCCTATGGCCGATAAGTTGATAAAATATTAGGGCAAAAGCGACGTTCTGGAAAAGCCCGTTCCGATTTCCGCCCGCAACGCCGGAAGCATCGCGAAAATCGCTCCGCGCGCTATTGCAATAACGGCCGGCGGGCCTAGTTAGGGCGGGCTGCGGTGAAGCGGCTTGTCCATCGAGGGTTGCATGTCTCCTGTCTTCCGGCGCGGGCAGCGCGTCTGCCGCCGCGGCGATCCGTCGCGGGTCTACATCGTCGCTGGCCAGTCCGGCATCGCGGTCGACGTGTCGATCGTCGACGGCGCGTTCCGTCGCTACACCACGATCAACGCGGACGAGCTGGAACTGGCCGCTACGCTGACGCCCGGCGGCGACGCGACGGCGGAATAGGTGCGCGCTGTAAGCGCTTACGGCGCATGGCGGGTGCGACATTGGTGGGCTTGTTGCCGGCGGGACGTGCGCGTAGCATAGCTCGGCAATCAGGACTGCGGAGAACGCGCCATGGACATGCCGGTCAAGGACAATGCCGAGAAGAACAAGGGCTTCGCCATCGTCGTGCAGCCCGACCAGGCCGAGGGCTGGTGGCAGCCCGTGCCGGCCAACGGCTACACCGAGGTGCGCGTCTCCCGGCGGAACGATCCGCGCGTGACCAAGTTCTCGCACGGCATCCAGGAGGTCGCGCCGGGCTGCTACGTCCGCGACCACTCGCACGAGGCGAACGAGGAGATCCTGTTCTTCTACGAGGGCGAGGGGAAGGTCGTGATCGACGGCACCGAAGAGCACAAGGTCGGCGTCGGCACCACCGTCTTCGTCGGTCCCTACCGGCGCCACACCTTCATCAACACCAGCCAGGACAAGCCGCTGAAGTTCGCCTGGGTGCTGATGCCGGGCGGCCTGGAGGATTTCTTCCAGGGCATCGGCCGCCCGCGCGTGCCGGGCACGCCGGCGCCCGAGCCCTTCGCCCGGCCCGACAACGTGCTGGAGATCGAGAAGAAGACCGTCTTCGCCCCGCCGCCGTCGAAGCCGGTCAATACCTGAACCTGGCGCAGAAGCCACGCGGAAGGGCCGGTCGCGCGAGCGCCGGCCCTTCGCTTTTTGGCGCTACACGTCGCGAGTCGGCAGGATCAGCATCTGCGCTATCGTGACCGAGCGCGGCTGGTCGAGCGAATAGATCACGCCGCGGGCGATGTCGTCGGCGTCCATCACGTGCGGGAATTTCCTGTAGTAGGCGTCGCCATGCGCCGTGTCGCCGCGGAAGCGCGAGGCGGCGAACTCGGTGCGGGTGATGCCGGGCAGGATCTCGATGATGCGGATGTCGGTGTCCTTGTAGTCGAGCCTGAGACCCTCGGTGAACACGCGCACGAAGGCCTTGGTGGCGGCGTAGATCTGTCCCGTCGGGTAGACCTTCCAGCCGGCGACCGAACCGAGGTTGACGACGTCGCCCGAGCCGCGCTTCAGCATCGGCGGGATCACGGCGTGCGACAGCCGTACCAGGCCGGTGATGTTGGTCTCGAGCGTCTGGGCAAAATCCTCGATTGCGCCCTCGTCGAAGCGCTTGCGGCCGCCGATGTCGTGGCCGGCGTTGTTGACCAGGATGTCGATCTGGCGGTGGCTGGGCGGCAGGCGGTCGAACAGCGACTTGACGTCGTCGGGCTTGGTGACGTCGAGCTTGAGCGCGATGGCGCCGTTGCCCAGCTTCTTGGCGACGGCCTCGAGCTTGTCGAGCCGGCGGCCGGCGCAGATCACCTGCACCTTGCGCTCGGCCAGGCGCTCGGCGATGGCCAGGCCGATGCCCGTGGCCGCGCCCGTGATCAGGGCCACCGCGCCCGGCTTGATCCCGCTCTGTTCGCCTGCCGCCATTGTTTCCTTCCCCCTTGTAAAAAACGGTTCTGGCGCAGATTATCCGGTCCAATCCTGCATGTCAGCGTTTTCAAACCAGAGGGAAATCGAGCCCATGACGACCCAGGCTTTCACCGGCGTGATGTCGCCCGTCCTGACGCCGTTCGACAACGACCTGAAGCCCAACGGTCGCAAGCTGGCGGCGTTCTGCAAGCAGTTGCTGGCCGAGGGCTGCACCTCGCTGTCGCCGTTCGGCACCAACAGCGAGGCGAACTCGATGTCGGTCGAGGAGCGCATCGACCTGCTCGACCAGATTATCGACAGCGGCATCGACCCCAAGAAGCTGATGCCGGGCACCGGGTCCTGCGCGCTGTCGGACGCGGTGCGCGCGTCGAAGCACGCCACGCAGCGCGGCTGCGGCGGCGTGATGGTGCTGCCGCCGTTCTACTACAAGAACATGACGGACGACGGCTTCTACCGGTTCTTCGCGGAGATGATCCAGCGCGTCGGCGACGCCCGGATGAAGATCTACCTCTACCACATCCCGCCGCAGACGATTCAGGGCATCTCGCTCGACCTGATCGAGCGCCTGATCAAGGCCTACCCGACGACCGTCGTCGGCATCAAGGACAGCTCGGGCGACTGGAAGAACACCGAGGCGATGCTGAAGCGTTTCCCGGGCTTCGGCATCTTCGCGGGCTCGGAGGACTTCCTGCTCGCCAACATGCGCGGCGGCGGCGTCGGCTGCATCACGGCGACGGGCAACGTGAACGCGGGCATGATCCGCGCGCTCTACGACACCTGGCAGAGCCCGGACGCCGACGCCAAGCAGGCGCATATCTCCAGCGTGCGCAAGGTGATCCAGCGCCACCCGATGATCCCGTCGATGAAGTCGCTGCGCGCGGCATGGACCAACGACCCGGCCTGGCTCAACGTCCTGCCGCCGTTCCTGCCGCTGACGATGGAGCAGGGCAAGGCGCTGGCCGCCGACGTCGCCAAGCTCGGCTGCAAGGGCCCGGAACTGGTTCCCGCGCAGTAAGGCCGCTTCGATGACTGTGGGCCGAGGGCTGCGGCTGGCCGTCTGGCTGGCCGCCGTCCTCGCGCTTGCCGGCTGCTACAAGGTCCGCGGCGCGCTAGTCGAGCGCAACGACGAGAAGATCGCCGCCGCGTTCGTCGGCCAGTACTACCAGTTCAAGGACCTGCCCGAGCCCGCGAACTGGGCCGCGCTCAAGGACGAGTGGGCTACCGCCTTCGAGATCAAGCGCGACGCCCAGAGCGGCCAGTACCAGGTCTTCGGCCGCTCCAGCGAGGGCGCGCCGACGAAGACGATGGCCGCGCGCATCGCCGCGCTGGACGACGCGACGATGCTGGGCCAGGTCGCCTTTCCGACCGGCGAGACCTTTGTGCTGCTGCTGCGCCGCGACGCCAACGGCGTCATCCGCACGGCCCGCGGCGCCGACGGCAAGTATCCGCCCCTGCCCGCGGGCGACCCGGCGCGGCAGATGGCCATCCTGCGCAATCTCGCATCCAGCAAGGCGATGGTCTGGGCGCCGCTGCTGGTGCCGCGCGCGCTGGTGGACAAGTAGGGCGGGTCAGGCCGCGCGCGGCTTGACCGCCGTTTCGATGTCAGCCGCGGACTCGTCGCGGGCGATAGCAAGATCGTAGGTCGCCTGCATCCCCAGCCAGAACTCGGCCGACGTGCCGAAATAACGGGCGAGCCTGAGCGCCGTGTCCGGCGTCACGGCGCGCTTGCGGTTGACGATCTGACTGACGCGAATTTCCGGCACGTCTAGCGCCTTAGCCAAGGCGTACTGGCTCATGCCGAGCGGCTTCAGGAAGTCCTCGCGCAGCACGTCGCCGGGATGCGCCGGCGCGAAATCGGGGCGGGCCTTGCGGCGGCGCTCAGTGGTAGTCGACGACTTCGACGCCATGGGCATGTCCATCCTTCCACGCGAAGCATACGCGCCATTGGTCATTGACCCGGATGCTGTGCTGGCCCTTTCGGCGTCCGGCCAAGGCCTCCAGCCGATTGCCGGGTGGCGCCTTGAGATCGGACAGCGACTGCGCGCTGTTCAACTGGGTCAGCTTCCGGTTCGCCACTTTCAGCACGTCGTTCGGGATGCCCTTGACGAACCGCCGTTCCCAGGCAGCCACCGCGAAGGCATTGCCGAACGATTTGATCAC
>JAEULC010000009.1 GCA_016792605.1 Rhodospirillales bacterium | reverse complement strand
GGCGGCTTGCTACTTCTTTGCGGGGCGCATCATCGCCCATTCCTGGTCATTGAGCTTGCTGAGGAAGTTGAACTGGCCGGCGCCCTTCAGCCAGCGCCCGGCGTCGATCACCACGACCTCGCCGTTGATGTAGGCCGCCTGGTCGCTGAGCAGGTAGGCGGCGAGGTTGCCCAGTTCCTCGTGCCGGCCGGGGCGCCCGAGCGGATTGTCGGTCTCGATCTTCTCGGCCAGATCGGCGCGCGGCACCAGGCGCGACCACGCGCCTTCGGTGGGAAAAGGCCCGGGCGCGATCGCATTCAGCCGCACGCCACGACCGCCCCATTCCACCGCCAGGCTCTGGGTCATGGCCATCACGCCGGCCTTGGCCATGGCCGAGGGCACGACATAGCCCGAGCCGGTCCAGGCATACGTCGCGAGGATGCTCAGTACTGCGCCGGGCCGGTTGTCCGCGAGCCAGCGCTTGCCGCAGGCCCAGGTCACGTAGGCCGTGCCGTGCAGCACGATGTTGAGCACCGCGTCGATCGCGCGCGGGCTCAGGTCCTCGCTGCGCGCCGCGATGTTGCCCGCCGCGTTGTTGACCAGCGCGTCGAGCGGCGCACGCTGCCACTGCGCCGCGATCATCGCGTCGACTGCGCCCGCGTCGCGGATGTCGCAGACATGGTAGGACACCTTGTCCTTGAAGCGCGCGTTGAGCTCGGCCGTCGTCGCCTTCAGAACGTCCTCGCGCCGGCCACAGATCACGAGGGATGCGCCGAGTTCCAGGAACCGCGTGCCCATGGCCTTGCCCAGGCCGGTGCCGCCGCCCGTGACGAGGATGGTCTTTCCCTTCAGCAGGTCGGGCAGGAACATGGCGGCCTCACAAGCTCTTCGCGCGGTTGCGCAGGACGAATTTCTGGATCTTGCCGGTCGAGGTCTTGGGCAGGGGGCCGAAGACGATCGTGCGCGGCGCCTTGAAATGCGCCATCGACCGTTTGCAGTGGGCGATGATGTCCTCGGCGCTGGCACTGGCGCCGTTCTTCAGGGTCACGAAGGCGCAGGGCGTCTCGCCCCATTTCTCGTCGGGCTTGGCGACGACGGCGGCTTCCATCACCTGCGGGTGGCGGTAGAGCGCCTCCTCGACTTCCAGCGACGAGATGTTCTCGCCGCCCGAGATGATGATGTCCTTGGCGCGATCGCGGACCTCGATGTAGTTGTCCTCGTGCCAAACAGCGAGGTCGCCGGTGTGATACCAGCCGCCTTTCAGCGCCGCCGCCGTGGCATCAGGGTTCTTCAGGTAGCCCTTCATGACAGAATTGGCGCGCAGCATGATCTCGCCCATCGTCTCGCCGTCGCGCGGCACCGGCTTGCGGGTCCTGGGGTCGGCGACGATCACCTTCTCGACGGCCGGGCAGGCGACGCCCTGGCGGGCCATCTTCCGCGCGCGCTCCTCCACCGGTAGGCCGGGCCAGTCGAGCTGCCAAGCGCTGATCGTCGCCGGGCCGTAGCACTCGGTCGTGCCGTACATATGCGTGACGCGGAAGCCCATCGCCTCCATCGAAGCGATGATCGGCGAGGGCGGAGCGGCGCCGCCGGTCGCGACCTCGATCGTCCAGCCGAACTTGCGTTGCACCTCTGCCGGCGCGTGCACCAGCAGGTTCAGCACGATCGGCGCGCCGCAGAGATGCGTCACGCGGTGGCGCTCGATCGCGTCGAACACCAGCTTCGGCTCCATGCGGCGCAGGCAGACATGCGTGGCGCCGGCCGCCGTCGCCGCCCAGGTGAAGGTCCAGCCATTGCAGTGGAACATCGGCAAGGTCCACAGGTAGACGCTCTGCGGCCGCATGCCGAAATTGAGCGTGGAACCCATCGACGCCAGGTAGGCGCCGCGATGATGGTAGAGCACGCCCTTGGGATTGCCGGTCGTGCCCGAGGTGTAGAGCAGGCAGATCGACTGCCACTCGTCCTTGGGCGGGCCCCAGGCGAAGTCTGGATCGCCCTCGGCGAGCAACTGCTCGTAAGTCATCGAGCCGATGCGCTTGCCCTGCGGGAAGAGCGGGTCGTCCAGGTCGACCACCAGGATCTTCCGCTTCACGCGCCTCAAAGCGTCGGCCACGGCCTCGGCGAACTCGCCGTCGGTCAGCAGCACCTTGGCCTCGCCATGCTCCAGGCAGAAGGCGATGGTGGCGGCGTCGAGCCGATAGTTGAGCGGGTTCAGGATCGCGCCCGCGGCCGGCACGGCGAAATGCGCTTCCAGCATCGCCGGCATGTTCGGCGCCATGATCGCGACCGTGTCGCCCTGGCGCACGCCGCGCTTCTTCAAGGCGCTCGCGAGGCGGCGCGCGCGCGTGAAGAACTCTTTGTAGGTGGTGACGCGATCGCCGTGGATGATCGCGGGCTTGGTGGGAAAGGTCTCGGCCGCGCCGGCCAGGAAGGTCACGGGCGACAGCGGGATGAAGTTCGCCGGGCCAGGATCGTAGCTGAACTTGGCGGCGGCCTTACGTGCGGTCGCCTTCTTGGATTTCGGCTTTGTCTTCGGGCGTTTCGCCATGCGCTTCCCCCTGGGTCCGGCGGCAGTCTAGTCGAGCCGCCGGACCGGGGGAACGGTGCTAGTTCTTCTTGGTGCGGAGCGTCAGGTCGCCGATGCCGGCCGAGATGGCGATGCCCTTCTGGCCTTCGACACTGACCGGCTGGAGCGCGAAGGACTTGTTGCCGCCGCCGACCAGGGCGTTGGCGCCGGCGCCGTAGCCCGCCGCGGCCGAGGCCGTGCCGCCGACATAGTCGCCGGCGAGCGCGCCTTCCTTGACGTCCCAGTTCGGCGCGGTCACGGCCCACATGATCGTGGCCTCGGAGACGTAGCCGATGTCGACGCCGAACTTCTTGATCGAGCCGTCGTAGTACTGCTTGCTGCCGCCCTTGGCCGGCGAGTAGACGCAGTTCACGTCGCGGCTGGAGCCGAGGATGAAGCCGAAGCCGCTCGACACCTTGCACTCGAGCAGGCCGACCTTCACGCCCTCGGCGCTCGCGGCGCCGGCGGCCAGGAGGGTCACAGCGCCGATGGCGGCGGCCAGGGTGGATTTCATGGTCATGGGATCCTCTTCCGGTTGATCGTCAGCGGCGGTCCTTGCCGCCAGGATTCAGCGCGCCGTCCTTCGGCGCGAAGGTCAGTGACACGCCGTTGATGCAGTAACGCAGGCCGGTGGGCGCGGGTCCGTCGTCGAACACATGGCCCAGGTGCCCGCCGCAGCGCCGGCAATGCACCTCGACCCGGCGCATGCCGTGCGACAGGTCCACGGACTCGGCCACGGCATCGTCCTTGGGCTGGGTGAAACTGGGCCAGCCGCAGCCGCTGTCGAACTTGTCCGTCGCCTCGAACAGCTCCGCGCCGCAGCCGGCGCAGGAGAACATGCCCGGGCGGTACTCCTTGTTCAGCGGCGACGTGAAGGGCCGCTCGGTCGCCTGGTGGCGCAGCACGCGGTACTGGGCGTCGTCCAATTGCGCGCGCCACTCCGCGTCGGTCTTGGTGACCTCGTAGCGATCTTCGCGCTTCGGCTTGCCGTCGCTGTCGACATGGTCCATGGAAGTCTCCCGCCCGAACTCTAAGGCGGCGGGAAACTCGCCCAGGAAGATGGCATTATTCGGGCAGTTGGCCAGGTTTGCGCTGCAGTAAAGCCAGCAATCGCCGCGGGGTGATCGGCAGCTCGGTCACTTCAACCCCGAGCGGCGCCAGGGCGTCGTTGACCGCGTTGGCGATGGCGGCCGGCGGGCCGATGGCGCCGCCCTCGCCGATGCCCTTCTGTCCAAACCGGGTCCAGGGCGAAGGCGACACCATGTGGTCGATCGACAGGTCCGGCATCTCGGTCGGGCCGGGCAGGATGTAGTCCGCCAGCGTCGAGGCCAGCGGCTGGCAGTTGGCGTCGTAGGGCATTTCCTCGTAAAGGGCCGTGCCGATCCCCTGGGCGAGGCCGCCATAGACCTGGCCGTCGACGATCATCGGGTTCACCAGCACGCCGCCATCCTCGACCACGGCGTAGTTCAGGATCTCCACCTGGCCGGTGTCGGTATCCACCGCCACGACGACGGCATGGGCGGCGTAGCTGAACGTGCCCGTGTCCTTCAGCGGCTTGTAGCCGATCGTCGCCTCGAGCCCGCCCGGATCGACATCGGCCGGCAGGTGCTGCGGCTTCAGGTACCAGACATGCGCGATCTCGCGCAGCGTCACGCTGCCGGCCGGCCCCTGCACCTTGCCGTC
>JAEULC010000001.1 GCA_016792605.1 Rhodospirillales bacterium | reverse complement strand
GCGATGTGCCGCAAGGTCATCGAGGCCAAGCTCTCGGGCAAGCACGAGATCGAGATCTGGGGCGACGGCGAGCAGACCCGCAGCTTCATGTATATCGACGACTGCCTGACCGGCTCGATGGCGATCATGGCGTCGAACATCGTCGAGCCCCTGAACCTCGGCTCGTCCGAGCTGGTGTCGATCAACCGGCTCGTCGACATCGTCGAGAAGTTCGCCGGCATCACGCTGAAGCGCCGCTACAACCTCGACGCGCCCAAGGGCGTGCGCGGTCGCAATTCCGACAACACCCTGATCCGCGAAAAGCTGCTGTGGGAGCCGTCGATCCGGCTCGAGACAGGCATGGAGAAGACCTATCGCTGGATCTGGGACCAGATGACGGCCCAGCCGGCGCAGCTCCGCCGCGCCTCGTAGGGCCGCTTCCCGCGCGGGGAACCGCGCCCTCCGTCTTGCGTTAGCGAAGCAGCCTGCGGCCGGATGCGCCCGGCGCGCGGCGCTAGTCCATTGGCAAGACGGGATTTCGACATGCGAAATGCATTGAGGGCCGTGCTGGTCGCGGCGATCGCGCTCGCGGGCGCAACGCACGCCATGGCGGCGGCGGTGACGCCGGACGCCGCCAGGCAGTATATGACCGACCTCGGCAACCGCGCCGTGGACACGATCGCCAGGCAGCCCGACCCGGCGGCCCGGCGCGGCGCCTTCATCGCGATGATGCTCGACACGCTCGATTTCGACGCGCTCGGCAGCTTCGCCGTCGGCAAGATCGGGCGTGCCGCGACGCCGGAGGAGAAGCGCGCGTTCAAGCCGCTGTTCGCCGCCTACGTGATCGACGTCGCGATCCAGCGCTTCGGCGACGCGCAGCTCAAGAGCTTCGGCCTGGGCAGCGCAGCGCCGCAGCCCAACGGCGACGTGAAGGTGTTCACGCGGCTCGTCACCAGCGATCCGGCGCCGATGGAGGTGCACTGGCGCGTCCATGACTCGAACGGCCAGCCGCGCATCACCGACATCGAGGTCGCGGGCTACAGCCTCGCCATGCACTATCGCGGCGATTTCGAGCGCGCCGGCATCGGCACCATGTCGGCGGCGATCAACCGCCTGAAGGAGCTCACCAAGGCTTCGACCAGCCTGCAGACGGTGCAGCAGGCCCTGCGCTAGGCGGGCCGCCTCCCGCTGCGCGACGCAAGCGCGAGGGCGACCAGGACCAGCAGCGCGGCGACCAGGAAGGTCGCGCGCATGCCCTCGGCAATGGCGTCGGGCTGCGCCTTGGCGATGTCGCTCGCCCCAGCGGCGACGGCGAACACGGCGCCCATGGCCGAGGCGCCGGTGACCAGGCCCAGGTTGCGCGACAGGCTCAAGAGGCCCGAGACCACGCCGCGCCGGTCCTGCGGCACGTCCGCCATGACGGCGGTGTTGTTGGCGGCCTGGAAGAGCTGGTAGCCCGGCGTCAGGACGGCCATCGCCGCGATGTAGCCGACAACGCCCGCGAGCGCGGGCAGCAAGGCCAGGGCGACGGCGCCCGCCACCATTGCGGCAAGGCCCGCGGCGACCATGCGGTTCGCGCCGAAGCGGTCGACGATGCGCCCGGCCGGGACGCCGCTGAGCGCGGAGAAGACCGGGCCCAGCGACATGACGATACCGACGATCGCCGCGTCGAGGCCGAGCGCCTGCGACAGGTAGAACGGGCCGACCACCAGCGTCGCCATCATCACCGTCGAGACCAGCGCGTTCATGCCCAGGCTGGCGCGAAGCGCTGCATCGCGCAGCGTCGCCATCTGGATCAGCGGCGACGGCGCGCGAACCTGGACCCGCACGAACAGGCCGGCGCCGGCCGCCGCGGCCGCCAGCAGGGCGAGGTTGAGCGCGCCGAAGCTGCCGCGCCCCAGGGTCATGGCCAGCGCATACGCCGCGAGCGTCGCGGCGAGCAGAAGGGTGCCGAGGTGGTCGAAGCCGGGTCGGTCGGCTTTCGGCTTCACGCGGTCCACGGGCAGGAAGCGGCGCGCGAGCAGCAGGGCCGCGAGCCCGAGCGGCGCGATGGCGAGGAAGATCGCCTGCCAGCCCAGGCCGGCGACCAGCACGCCGCCGAGCGACGGGCCCAGCGCGGTGCCGATCGCCGACATGGTGCCGAGCAGCCCCATGGCACTGCCGGTCCGCGCCTTGGGCACCGTCTCGCCGACCAGCGCCATCGACAGCGCCATCATGACGGCCGCGCCGAGGCCCTGCGCCGCGCGGGCGGCGACCAGCAGCCAGAGGGCGGGGGCGAGGGCGCAGAGGACCGAGGCCGCCGTGAAGAGCGCCAGCCCGGCCAGGAGCAGCCGCCGGCGGCCCAGCAGGTCGCCGAGGCGCCCGACGCCGACAATCAGCGTGGTGATGGCCAGCAGGTAGGCCAGCACGATCCACTGGACCTGCTGGAAGGAGGCGCCGAACGCCTCGGCCATCGTCGGCAGCCCGACATTGGCGATGCTGGTGCCGAGCGCGGCCAGCAGCATGGGCAGGGCCAGGCTGGCCAATGCCCAGCGGATCGAGGGCGCGGCCGTCGCGTCGCCCGCCGTAGCAGCTCGTTCTGCAGTAAGTGATTTCAATAGGAACTCCGATCTCCGGTGGCTCCCCCATGGAGCCGCCAGGACCGTAGCCGCCAGTCAGAGAGAGCGGAACACGCAGCATTTGCACTTTATTCGTGCACCAGACGCCACATGTCGCCGGAACCCTGCTATGCTTCAATCATCATGGCGATGCCCGACCTGAACCTGCTGGTCACCCTCGACGTGCTGCTCGCGGAGGGCAGCGTGGCGCGCGCCGCCAAGCGGCTGCGGCTCAGCCCGTCGGCGATGAGCCGGGCGCTGGGGCGGCTGCGTGCGGCCACCGGCGACCCGCTTTTGGTCCGGGCCGGGCGGGGGCTGGTGCCGACGCCCCGGGCGCTGGAGCTCCGCGGGCGGGTCGGTCAGCTAGTGCAGGACGGGACCTCGGTCCTGCGCCCGGCCGAGAAGCTCGACCTCGCGCGGCTGGAGCGCACCTTCACGCAGCGGAGCAGCGAGGGCTTCGTCGAGACCTTCGGGCCGGCGCTGCTGGCGCGGGTCGCCAAGGAAGCGCCCGGCGTGCGCCTGTGCTTCGTGCAGAAGCCGGACAAGGACAGCACGCCCTTGCGCGACGGTCTCGTCGACCTGGAGACCGGCGTCGTGGGCCTGGAGACCGGGCCGGAGCTGCGGGCCCACGCCCTGTTCCGCGACCGGTTCATCGGCGTCGTGCGCAAGGGGCATGCGCTGGCGCGGGGCAAGGTGACGCCCGCCCGCTACGCGTCCGGCCGGCATGTCGTCGTGTCGCGGCGCGGCCGCGACCGGGGACCGATCGACGAGGCCCTGGCGGCGCTGGGGCTGGAACGCCAGGTCGCCACCATCGTCGGCGGCTTCGCGACCGCGCTGGCGCTGGTCCGCGCGTCCGACCTGGTCGCCAGCGTGCCCGAGCAGCACACTGCCGGCCTGCGCGGCGGCCTGCACAGCTTCGCGCTGCCGGTCGCCCTGCCGGCGGTCACGGTCTCGCTGCTGTGGCACCCGCGCATGGAGGCGGACCCCGGCCACCGCTGGCTGCGCGGCTGCCTGCGGGACCTGTGCGCGAAGAAATAGCGCGGCGCAAGCGCCGCGGGTTGGCGCCTACTTGCAGCGCAAATATGGGCACGGATCACAATATCGTGTTTTTAAAAAGGGTTGTTACGATACCCGCCGACCCTAGTCCGAAAAAGGGCTGAACCATGGACTATCCGCACACGGCTTCGATGGTTCAAAGCAACCGTGGCGCCGGAAACCTCTCCGCCAAACGGTAGAAACGAGTGCGCGGTATCCAAATACCGCATCTCGTCATTCCCAGGTTGCCAGCACGAAAGGCCGACTCGACGGTGCTGGCGTGCGGGGAGGCTCGGCGAACACTTCGGCTAACTTTAGCTCCGGGCGGCCCCAGTGTGCCCCCGAAAAGCCGCGCTATGACGAACGCCGGGCGGGGCGCACGCACTGGCACCTTGAGCGGGGCTCATCGCCGGCCCGCGCTGTCAGTGAACGAGGCAGTCGACGGCGCTCGGGCGAAGTCAGAAGTTGGGCGGGGGCCTTCATCAAGGGCCAAGATCATCCTTAGAGCGTCATTGGGGCGCCACGGCGACACTGCCTCGACAGCGCTGGCGACCTGTATGATGTGGAGAATACCGCCGGCGCTACTCACAAGTTGCTGTAACCAGCGGGGACAAGTTCTGCTTTCCCACCTGGCTGCGTGAAGACGGTCATCTGCAAGAGAACAGCTTGCTCACGAATAGATCGTTTCAGGTAACAGCATACCCTCTCGCAGAGGCGAGTAACGGCCGAACGCGAAGCGATATTGAAAGTCGCGGGCGCGTCATAGGTGATGAAACCGGCTACTGGCGGCCTGCAATTGCCCTCGATGCCCACGATTCCCTTAGTTGAAGGTGCATTCCTTCTGATGAACGTGGGCTTCAGAAATCACTCGTACAGCCGCTGCGGGCTCTTTCCCCAAGCGGCGACCTCTTCGACAAGGCGAGAAAGGCTGCCGCCAGGAGCGACGTAGGCGAATACAACCTCATCCGCCAAGGCAGCGACAATGCGGTTTCGCTGAT
>JAEULC010000440.1 GCA_016792605.1 Rhodospirillales bacterium | reverse complement strand
TACCACCTGCGCTGGTTCGAGGCGCACCTGCCGAAGTCCGGCGCGACGATCCGGCCGCTCAGCAGCGAGATGGTCGGCTTGTCGATCGCCGGCCCGAAGTCGCGCGAGCTTCTCGGCCGCCTCACCCATGCCGACGTGTCGAACGCGGCCTTCCCGTTCCGCTCGTTCCGCAAGCTGCAGCTCGGCATGGTGCCGGCGCTGGTCGGGCGGCTCACCTTCACCGGCGGCCTGGGCTACGAGATCTGGGTCAGGACCGAGTACCAGGCGGCACTCTACGAGCAGATCCTGCGCCAGGGCGCCGACCTTGGCCTGAGGCATTTCGGCGGCCGCGCGCTGAACTCGCTGCGGCTCGAAAAGAGCTGGGGAAGCTGGGCGCGAGAGTACCGGCCGATCTACGGGCCGTTCGAGGCCGGGCTCGACCTGTTCGTCGACCTGAAGAAGAACGACTTCATCGGCCGCGACGGCGCGCTGCGCGAACGCGACGAGGGGCCGAAGCGCAGGCTCGTCACCTTCACCGTCGACGCGAGCGACGCCGACGTGATCGGCGACGAGCCGGTCTGGCACGACGGCAAGGTCGTCGGCTGGATCACCTCGGGCGGCTACGCGCACCACGTCCAGAAGTCGGTGGCGCTCGGCTACGTGCCGGCCGACCTGGCCAAGTCGAGCGGCAGCTTCGAGGTCGAGATCATCGGCGAGCGCCGCAAGGCAACCCTGGCCCCGCGCCCGCTGTTCGACCCCGACGGGGTGTTGATGCGCGGCTAGCCGCTCAGGCGCGCGGATCGACCGCCAGGTTGGTCGGCGCGCCGTTCAGCCAGTTCTCGATATTGATGACCGCGGTCATGACCGCCCGCTCGGTCACGTCGGGCATCAGGCTGCCGTCGTGCGGCGTCATCACCACGTTCGCCAGCGCCAGCAGCGGATCGTCCTTCGCCAGCGGCTCGGCGTGGAAGACGTCGAGCCCGGCGACGATGCGCCCGGCGCCAAGAGCTTCCAGCAGCGCATCGCGGTCGACCAGCGCCGCCCGCGCCGTGTTCACCAGCACCGCGCCGGGCTTCATCAGCCCCAGGCGCCTGGCATCGAACATCCCGCGCGTATCCGGGCTGACGCGCAGGTGCAGGCTGACCACGTCCGACCGCCGCAGCAGGTCGTCTAGCTCGGCCCGCTCTGCGCCCGCCTCGGCCGCGCGCCCCCCGTCGGCGCCGAAGCTCCAGGCCAGCACCTTCATGCCCAGCGCCTTGCCCAGAATCGCCGTGCGCCTTCCGATCGCGCCCAGGCCGACGATGCCCAGCGTGGCGCCGCGCGCGCCGCGGATGTAGTCGGCCGACCACTGGCCCGCGCGCAAGGCACGGTCCATCTCGGGGATGCGGCGCAGGCAGCAGAGCATCAGCGCGATCGCGTGCTCGGCGATCTCGTCGGCGTCGTTGCCGCGCAGATGGGTGACGGCGATGCCCTGCCGGCGGCAGGCCTCCAGGTCGATTCCGTCGACGCCCGTGCCGGGGCGCGAGATCAGCTTGAGCTTCGGCAGCGCGGCCAGCAGCTCGGCCGTGAACTTCGTCCGGCCATAGGTGTTGTAGACGATCTCGGCATCGGCGCAGCGGCGCACCAGCTCCGCCTGGTCGGCGGGATCGGTGTCATGGATCGTCACGTCGCCCAGCGCGCGCAGCCGCGCCTCGGCCGGCGTGCCGCGCAGGAAGACGGGGTAGTCGTCCGGCACGACGATGCGCCGCCTCACGGGCGTGCGTCCTTGTCGTGGAACGGGTTGTCGCCCTGGCGCAGGTACAGGCGGATGGGCGTCGCCGGC
Organism: Rhodospirillales bacterium; assembly: GCA_016792605.1. Taxonomy (GTDB): domain Bacteria; phylum Pseudomonadota; class Alphaproteobacteria; order JAEULC01; family JAEULC01; genus JAEULC01. Next base: position 5,215 of record JAEULC010000440.1, on the reverse strand, counting down.
AGGTCGAAATCCTCGCGGATGCCGTTGATCAGGTAGCGGCGATAGTCCTCGGGCAGGTCCGCGGCCTTGCTGCAGAACAGGGTGAAGGTCGGCGGCCTTGTCCCGGTCTGCGCCAGGTAGCGCGGCTTGATGCGCCGGCCGCCGACCAGCGGCGGCGAATGCTGCTGGATCATGGCCTGCAGCCAGCGGTTCAGCCTGGGCGTCGACACGCGGCGGTTCCAGTAGCCATGCGTGGCCACCACCGCGTCCATCAGCGCGCCCAGGCGCTGGCGCGTGATCGCCGACATCGTCACCACCTTGATGCCCTTGACCTGCGGCAGGCCGATCTCGACGCGGCGGTTCAGCACCTTCATCGCCGTCGCCGTATCCTCGATCAGGTCCCACTTGTTGACCGCCAGCACCAGGGCGCGGCCCTCCTCAATCACCAGGCGCGCGATCGCCAGGTCTTGCTTCTCCAGCATCTGCTCGGCGTCGAGCACCAGCACAACCACCTCGGCGAAGCGGATCGTGCGCAGCGTGTCGGCGCCGGAGAGCTTCTCCAGCTTCTCCTCGACCTTGGCGCGGCGGCGCAAGCCCGCCGTGTCGACCAGCCGCACGGGCCTGCCCTTGTGGACCCAGTCGATGCTGATCGCGTCGCGGGTGATCCCGGCCTCCGGGCCGGTCAGCATCCGCTCCTCGCCGAGCAGCGCGTTGACCAGCGTCGACTTGCCGACATTGGGCCGCCCGACGATCGCCAGCTTCAGCGGCCCCTTGGCGGCCTCGTCGTCGCCCGCCACCGCGTCGTCCGCCACCGGCTCGGGCAGGTGCGCGGCGATGGCGTCGTGCAGCTCGACCATGCCCTCGCCATGCTCGGCCGAGATCGCCACGGCCTCGCCCAGGCCGAGGTCCCAGGCCTCGCCCAGCGCCGCGGCGGCGACGCCCTTTGCCTCGGTCTTGTTGGCGACCAGGATCACCGGCTTGCCGAACTTGCGCAGCACGGCGGCGAAATGCCGGTCGAGCGCAACGATCCCGGCGCGGGCGTCGACCACCAGCAGGGTCACGTCGCAATCCCGGACGGCGCGCTCGGTCTGCGCGCGCATGCGGCCGGTCAGGCTGTCGGGCGCCGACTCCTCCAGCCCGGCCGTGTCGATCGCGGTGAATTCCAGCGCGCCCAGCCGCGCCTTGCCTTCGCGACGGTCGCGCGTCACGCCGGGCGTGTCGTCGACCAGCGCCAGGCGCTTGCCGACCAGGCGGTTGAACAGCGTCGACTTGCCCACATTCGGCCGCCCGACGATGGCGACCGACAGTTCCTTGCCCGGCTTTCCCATCGTCGCCTCAGCGCAGCGCGACGACGCGGGCGCGGTCGGTCATGAAGTAGAGGGTGTTGTCCGCCACGATCGGCGCGATCGACACGCCTTCCGGCAGCTTGATTTCGCCCAGCACGTCGCCAGTGTAGGGCGAAATCGACAGCGCCTGGCCCTGGCTGCCGGCGACGATCAGCCGGTCGCTGACCAGCACCGGGCCGGTCCAGGTCACCGGGTCCTTCTTCTTGTCGGGATTGATGTAGCGCGGCAGCTGCCGCAGCCACTTCACGCGCCCCGCCTCGCGGGTCAGGCAGAAGACGATGTTGTCGGTCGACAGGACATAAAGGTAGTTGCCGGCGACCCAGGGCGTCTCCACGCCCGAGATCTCGCGGTCCCAGGCGCGCGCGCCGGTGCGCAGGTCGATCGACACCATCGACCCGGAATGGCTGATCGCGAAGACGCGGCCGCGGTCGATCACCGGCTTGCCGCGGATGTCGGCCAGCGACGACAGCGCGTCGATGCGGCGCGCGTTCGACAGCGTGTCCTGCCAGGCCGACTTGCCGTTCTCCTGGCGCAGCGCGAAGAGCTCGCCCGAGGAATACGGCACCAGCACGATGCCCTGGGCGGCGGCCGGGCTGGCGCCGCCGAGCAGGCCGGCGGTCTCGCTGATGCCGGTATGGGTCCACAGCTTCGACCCGTCCTCGGCCGACAGCGCATGCGTCTGGTTGTCGATGGTGATGACGAAGACTCGCCCTGCCGCGACCGTCGGCGCCGACCGCATCGGCCCGGGCATGTCGGTGCGCCACGCGACCTTGCCGTTGCTGGCGTCCAGCGCGACCACCTGGGCGAAGCCGGTCGACACGAACAGGCGCCCGTCGGCGAACGCGATGCCGCCGCCGAAGGCATCGCTGTCCTCGCTGTCGCGGATCACGTTGGTCTGCCAGATCTGCTTGCCGCTGTTGGCGTCGAGCGCCGTGACGCGCGAGGTAACGTCGAGCGTGTACATACGGCCAGAGACGACGATCGGCTGCGCCGTCATCCGCGTGCCGGTGCTCGACCCGGTTCCGACCGTCACGTCCCAGCGCACGTTGAGCGCCTCGCCCGAGGCGAGGTGGTGCATCGCGTGGTCGGGATAGCCGCCGGCCTGGGGCCAGTCCTGGTTCACCTGCGGCGCCGGTAGGCGCACGTCGACGTCGGCCAGGCGCGAGTCGGGTTCCAGGTCCGAGCGCAGCAGCAGCACGGGAATGCGCTCGCCCGGCAGGGGCGGCGGCGGCGTGTTGCCAAACCAGTCGCCGACATAGTCGGTGAGCCCGCAGGCCGCGAGGGCAGACGCCATTGCCGCCGCGGCGGCTAGCCGCCCGGCATGGACAAGAAAGCAACGCATCGCAATCGGTCGTCCGGACAATGCCCGTTCAGCCACCGATGATCGCCAGCATTTCGGTCGCCCGGGCGCGCATGCCCTGGGGCGCCGTCAGGTCGTCGGCGAGCTTGGCGTAGAATTCCTTGGCCTTCGCCTTGTCGCCCGTCCGCTGGGCGAGCAGCGCCGACAGCTCCGTCGCCGAATGCCGCCACGGACTCTTGTCGTTCATCAGCGGCGCCAGCATCTGGCCGAGCCGCGCCGGCTCGCCGGTCGCGACTTGGTCCTGGACCAGCAGGATCGTCGCGAACTCGCGGAACACCTGGTCGACGCGGCTGTCGCCCGCGATCTGCTCGTAGACCTTGGCCGCGCCCGCCGTGTCGCCCGCCTTGGCGAGCAGCCCCGCCTCCTGCAGCCGCGCCAGCGTCGCGTAGCCCGCGCCGGCGTCGCCCGCCAGCGACGCGAAGCCCGCCCGCGCGCCGGCATCGTCGCCCTTCTGCGCCTGCTCCATCGCGTTCAGGAATCGCAGCGCCTGGGCCTTGTTCTGGCGGTCCGTGTACTCGCGCCAGCCGACCACGCCGGCCGTGGCCAGCACGACCAGCAGGGCCGCGCCGATGACGTAGTTTCCGTAGCGCTTCCAGAGCTGCTCGTAGCGCTCGCGGCGTACGTCCTCGTCGATTTCGTTGAAGATGTCGGCCACGGTTCTCTGCCGGTCCTGGGTCGATCCTGGGGGGTTCGGAATCGGCGCCACCATACCGTCACGACCGACGGCATGCAATTCGCGAAAATGGGAGCGAACCCCTTGTTTTGCCTTATTTTCGCCGCGATCCGCCCGCGCCGACGGGGTAAAGTCGGGCATTCGCAGGAGACAGCATGACCCTTGGACGCCGAACCTCGCTGTTCACGCTGGTGCTGCTGTTCGGCGGGCTTGGCAGTGCAGGCGCCATCGGCCAGCAGCCCAGGCCGCCGCTGCCGCCCTCGGACGAACCGCCGATCGAAGCGGCGCGCGAGGCCCTGCCGCCGGGCGAAAACCTCATCGCGCCGCCGCCCGCGGGCTGGGTGCTGGCCTACAGCGACCGCGACGACGACCGGTCGGTCTACGAGTACATTCCGGCCGACCAGAATCCCGACGACCCGCGCGACATCCTGGCGATCGAGGTATTGAACGACGCCAAGGGCGTGTCGCCGGCGGGCCTCCTGGAGCGCGAGCGCCGCGCCTTCGAGCAGGAATGCGAGGGCGCCGTGGCCGAACCCGCCCAGGACCGCGCGGTCTCGGGCCGCGCGGGCGCGCGGCAGTTCCTCCTGTGCGGCAAGGCGCGGCGCGGCGGCAAGGGCCAGGCCGTGCTGCGCCAGGTCGTGGTCGGCCAAGAGGCGAGCTACATCGTCGAGCGCGGCTGGCGCGGCGAGGGCTTCCGGGGATCGGCCCTGCCCCAGGCCGTGCGCGCGCTCGTTCCCGACTGGCACCGTGCGCTCGACCAGATCCGCCTGTGCGACACGCGCGACAAGGCACGGCCGTGCAAGTGACTGGAATATCTGCAGATCGGAGTCGTCCGGACGACAAGTAGCGTGACTTCACACAATCTTAGGACGGCTCGCTCATTTATTTCCGCGCACGGGCCCGCGATGCCGGCGAAGACGTCTGGCTTCCGCGCCTCCCTTGAAGCCTGAGAGGCTGACCCCATATCGACTCTGCACCCGACTTGGTCGGGCCAAATCACACGCACAATTCGATGTTGGACCTTGGCATTTCCCCGGCGGGCACGCGCAGCGCCGACATAGACGGTGTCGTGCTGCACCCGGGACTGGCGCGGCTTCTGGCGTACTGGCAGGCGATCGGCGTCGAAAAGCGATGGCCGAGCCGCGACGACCTGGACCCGGCCGATATCCCGTCCCTGCTCGGCAACGTTCATCTGGTCGACGTGCAGCACGATCCCCTGCGGTTCCGCTACCGGCTGACGGGTACCAACATCACGTGGCGCCTAGGGCTCGATGGCAGGGGAAGGGGGCCGGAGGAGATTCCCGACCCGATGATCCGCCATCGCGCGATCGAGACGTTCTCGCGGGTCGCCTTGACCGGCCGTCCGCGTGCCAGCCAGTTCGACCGTGCGATTGGCGGTGTCATGGTTCGCTGCGACTGCCTGACCCTGCCGCTGTCGAGCGATCAGCACCGGGTCGACATGCTTCTCATCGGCCAGTTTCACGAGCCGTAGTCCGTTCCTCCGCTCCGCTCGCCCGGCGTTACCGCCAGAGCATCCGCCCCGCGCCATCCAGCAATCGCGCCACGCGCCGGCGTGTTTGCGCTTGTCCTTCCGTCGCATCCGACGACCAGGACGCGAGCGCGGCCAGGAAGATGCCGCTCAGGACAACCTCCTCCAGTTGCCGGTGACGACCCTGCGCGTCGAGCAGCGCCGCTTCGCGCAGCCACCAGATCAGCCGCGAGAGATGGAACGGCATCGGCGCCCAGTGATGCACGTGCGGCGGGTGCAGCTTGGCGCGCAGCATCGCGACGGCTGCCCGGCGATGCGGCGCCAGCGCGTCGAACCAGCGCCACAGCGCGCGCTCGACGCGATGACGC
>JAEULC010000420.1 GCA_016792605.1 Rhodospirillales bacterium | reverse complement strand
CAGGCGGCCGAAGCCGGTGCCGCTGCCCGGCCCGTTTCCGGCCGACAAGCAGCGGGCGCTCGGCCGGCGGCTGATGGAGTCGATCGGCTTCGACTTCGCCCATGGGCGGCTGGACGAAAGCGCGCATCCCTTCACCGGCGGGATTCCGGACGACGTGCGCATCACCACGCGCTACGACGAGGAGGACTTCACCCGCGGCCTCATGGGCGTGCTGCACGAGACCGGCCATGCGCTCTACGAACGCGGCCTGCCGGCCAGGTGGCGGCTGCAGCCCGTGGGCGACGCGCGCGGCATGGCGCTGCACGAAAGCCAGTCGCTGCTGATGGAGATGCAGGCCTGCCGCAGCCGCGCCTTCGTCACCTTCGCCGCCCCGCTGATGCGCGCGGCCTTCGAGGGCATCGGGCCGGCCTGGGATGCGGAGAACGTCTACCGCATCTACACCCGCGTCGAGCCGGGATTCATCCGCGTCGACGCCGACGAGGTGACCTATCCCGCCCATGTCATCCTGCGCTACCGGCTGGAGAAGGCGATGATCGCCGGCGAGCTCGACCTCGCCGACCTGCCGGGCGCCTGGAACGAAGGGATGAAATCGCTGCTGGGCATCGTGCCGCCGGACGACCGGCTGGGATGCCTGCAGGACATCCACTGGCCCGACGGCGCCTGGGGCTACTTCCCCACCTACACGCTGGGCGCCATGGCGGCGGCCCAGCTCTTCGCCGCGGCGAAGCAGGCCGTGCCGGGGCTCGTCGAGGACATCGCGCGCGGCGACTTCCAGCCGCTGATGGCGTGGCTGGTCCAGAACGTCCACGGCCAGGGCTCGCGCGGCACCACCGACGAGATCCTCGCGGCCGCGACCGGCGCGCCCCTCGGCGACGCCGCCTTCCGCGCCCATCTGCAGGCGCGCTACATCGACGATCGGGGCTGATCGCGCCCTATGGTCGAGTGGATCATCGAGCTCATCCGCGGCAATGCGCCGCTCGCCTATGGCGTGATCTTCGCCATGTGCTTCGGCGAGTCGATGGCCTTCGTGGGGCTGCTCTGCCCGGGCTTCGCCTTCATGATCGCGGCCGGCGCGCTGGTGCAGTCGGGCGCGCTCGATCCCGTGATGGTGGTGACGATGGGGGCGCTCGGCGCGACGCTCGGCGACTTCGTCTCGTACTGGATCGGCATCAGGTTCAAGGACCGCGTGGCGGGCTGGTGGCCGTTCACCAGGCATCCGGACTGGCTCGAGACCGGCCACGCCTTCTTCAACCGCCATGGCGGCAAGAGCGTGTTCCTCGGCCGCTTCTTCGGCCCGGTGCGCGCGGTGATCCCGCTCGCCGCCGGCATGATGGAGATGCCGGCCCGCGCCTTCTGGATCGCCAACGTCGCCTCGGCCGTGCTCTGGGCGATCGTCGTCACCGCCCAGGGCGCGGCGGTCGGCTGGGGCCTGGAGGCGATCGACTTCCGCGACTGGCGTGTGCAGCTCGCCCTGGGCGCGGCTGTGGTTCTCGGCGGCGCTGCCTGGTGGCTGTGGAAGCGGCGGGGAAAGGCTTAGCGCTGTGCCCGGAAGAAGGCGAGGGTTTGGCCGTCGGCGCTCAGCATTTCCAGCGTCCGGTGCTCGATGCGGAAGCGCACGACATGCGGTACGGCGCTCATGAACCCCTTGTCGGGATCGGGCGATCCGGTGCATGGCTTGCCGCGGAGCGCGCGGAGGTCGATGACGAGCCCGTCTCCGGTCGACTTGTAGAGCCCCACCAGGGTGGAGCAGCCGCCGGACCCCAGCACCGCGCCGGTCTTGTCGAACCGCAACCGCAGGTCGCCATGGACGCTGCGCGGTACGCCAAGCTCGACCATCTCGGCCAATCTCCACGACGTCCCCTTCAGTCCTACCGCGGGCGCGCGGGGCGCCATCGCGATGAAGGTGGCGTCGCGCTTCAGCGCGTGAGACTGCAGCGACGCGATCGCCTTGCCCTTGGCGTCGAGCATGGTCAACGCGCCGTCCTCGGCGACGCGGAACAGCATGCGGTCGCCGTTTTCCGACACCAGCGCAAGCACCTTGCCGTCGTTGTAGAGGCTCCAGCGGCCGCGGCGGTCGTAGATCGCCGGAGGGCCGGGTTGGAACGCGACGAGCCGCGCCCTGAAGCCGCCGTCCTCCTGCATGGATAGCTGCATGAAAAGGCCCGACGGCAGGGTACCCGCAAAGCTCGCCGGCAGCGGCTGCAACCCGGCGGGAAGCGGCGGGCGGACGACGGGCGTCAGCAGGAGGTCGAGGCGGTAGGGCGCGCCCTGCGTCAGCACCGGCTCGTAGCCCGCGGTCTCGTAGGCGGCCACGGCGCCCTGCATCAGCCGCGCCCGCACCACGTAGCGCCGCGCCGGATTGACCCGCCCGGGATCGTAGGGGACGGCAAAGGGCAGCGGCACGCTGCCGGTCACGCCGCTGCGGAACGATCCCAGGATCGTTTGGGGCTCGGTGGTGCTGGTGTGGTCGACGATGGCAACTTCCAGCATCGCATCGGGCGGCGGCACCATGCGACCGCGAAAGATCGCCGTGCCGGAAACCGTCGGCAGGGGCTGCGCCGACGCCGGGCCAGGCAGCGCAACAAGGACCAGAAGGAGCAGCGAAGCCACGTAGGGCATCGGGACCTCCGATCGGCGGTCGGAACCTTCGGCCAGTACCGGGCGGCGCCCAGTATACGCTAGCGCGGTTCGAACCGCAGCAGCGCCGCCGCGCCGTCGCCCAGGGTCAGCGTGCGGCCCTCGATCACCCAGGTCTTCACCTGCTGCAGCGCGCCGACGAAGCGGTTCTCCGTCTCCATCGCTGGGCCGATGCAGGCCATCATCGTGCGTGCCGTCGGGCCGATGGTCAGCGACGCGTCCTTCTGCACGAAGCTGCCGGCGAACCGGTTGCAGCCGCCGTCGCCGCTGAAGCGCCCCGTGGCGGCGTCGAACTGCAGGTAGGGTGCGCGGCCATCCGGCGACGGCGTCACATCGAGGTCGACGATCTTGACCAGCACCCAGCGCGGCCCGGCAAGCGCCAGCCGGCGCGTCAGCGGCGCGGCGCCGACGCGCGTCAGCATCAAGGCGACGCGGTCGCCGGCGCCCTGGGTCAGCACTGGCGCCGCCGTGTCGGTCGCAAACAGCGGCCGGCCGCCTTCGAGGATGCGCGCGCGCACGACGTAGCGCCCCGCGGCGACGATGCGCGCGGGATCGTAGGGAATGGCGAAGGGGATCGGCACCTGGCCGGCCGGGCCGGCGCGGAAGCTGCCAAGCACCAGGGCCGGCGCGTCGGCGCGCGACACGTCCTGCAGCTCGGCCTCCAGCACCGCGTCGGGCGGCAGCGCGATGCGCTCGCGATAGGCGGCGGTGCCGCGGACGACCGGCAGGTCCTGCGCCGCCGCGGGCAGCGCGAGGTGGAAGGCGAGGATCGCGAGCAGGAACCGCATCGATGCCTCCTTTTCTGCCGAACGCTCTGGGGCTAGAGCGTGTCGGTCATCTGCTTCATGGCGGGATCGTCCGCCAGGGCCTCGTGCAGATGGGCGACCGTGCGCTTCAGCACGGGATGCAGCAGCCCAGGCGCGATGTCGGCGAGCGGCCGCAGCACGAACAGGCGCTCGGCCAGGCGCGGATGCGGGATTTCCAGATCGTCCTCCGCCGACACCGTATCGCCGTAGAACAGGATATCGAGGTCGACGATGCGTGGTCCATAGCGCAGGCCGGGCTGGCGCCCGACCGCCTGCTCGATGTCCTTGAGCTTCGTCAGCAGCGCGCGCGGCGCGAGCGCCGTCTCGACCTTCAGCGCGCCATTGACGAAGCGCGGCTGGTCGACGACATAGGCCGGCGCGGTTTCGTAGAGCGGCGACGAGGCAACCAGCACGATTTCGGGCGCCAGCATCGCCACCGCGCGGCGCAGATTGCCGACCCGGTCGCCGAGATTGCTGCCGATCGCCAGATAGGCGGTGGTCAAGGCGCCGCCACCAGGATCTCGCCTTTCCCGCCCGCCTGCTGGTCGCCGGCGAAGCGGCGCACGCGCGCGAAGGGGGCCGGGTCGAGCCCGAGCCGGCGCGCGAGCAGGCGCAGATAGAGGATCTCATGCAAGCCCGCGTCGCCGAAGCCGGGCGGCATCGACTGGGGCGGCCGCGCCAGCACCAGGCTTGCGCGCTTCAGGGCCCAGCCGGCGTAGGCGCCGCACTGGCCGAGCACGACCAGCGTGCCGGCGATGCCGCGCGCGCCGGCATAGGCGCCGGCGTCGCCGCCGACGATCACGATGCCGCGGCGGATGAACTCGCCCGCGCGGTCGCCCGCGTTGCCGTCGACGCGCGCGATGCCGCCGCTCATGCCGCGCCGCGTGCCGGGATGCGCCGCCGCCAGGAAATCGCCGGCATTGCCCTTGATGTGCAGTGCACCAGCCTTCATGCCGCGCGCGGCGTAGAACCCGGCATCGCCCTCGACGACCAGCGTGCCGCCCTCCATCCCCTCGCCGATTCCGTCGCAGCGCGCATCGGTGCCGCGCAGTTCAAGCCGGTCGCCCGGCGCACCGTCGATGGCGAACAACTCGCCAAGCGGCAGGCGCCTGTTGCCGAACACGACGGTGTTGTCGGCAAGGTCACGTTTCGGCATCAGCCCGGCGCAGTCGATGCGCCCGGGCGGCAGTCCGGTGCGGAGCGTGAGGATGGTCATGGTGTCGTGTCCCCCCTCCCCTCGAGGGAGGAGGAAAGGGGGAGGGGGATGCTGCGCCAAAGCTCGTCGACCGCGCTTGCCGGGAACGAACCCCTCCCCCTGACCCCCTCCCGCAAGGGGAGGAGGGACCCAAGAAGGCTTCCCTGGGCGGTGCGTGCCGTCACGCCAGCACCTGGTGCAGCCTGAACTGGAACTTGCCGAGCTTGCCGCCGTAGTTGCCGGCGTCGATGCCGACGAGGCCGCTCTGCGGCGTGCAGGCCGCGAGGATGCCGGCGCGCATCGCCGCGGCGATGTCGGCCTCGGCGAGGCCGTCGATCACGATCTCCAGCACGCTCTCGACCGCGGGCGGCAGGGCGCCATCAACCTGCGCGCGCAGCGTGGGGCAGTAGGCGTCGTTGGTCGAGGCGATCAGGCCCTTGTACTTCGAG